>JABUEW010000087.1 GCA_013314855.1 Bacillota bacterium
TTTCTTTTTTCTGCCTTAGCCTTTGTTTTTGCCGTTCCGCCTGGGCGGGGTCTTTCCACGCGATGCAGCCGTCCAGATGTTCCAGGAGATGAAGCCGGGCGGTCTTGAATTCGTCGCCGATAAGGCCCAGCCGCAGAAGCCAGGTGCGGAAGGTATATTTTTCATTGGTGCTTTGGGTTTTGATGCGGCTGGCGCACCTCTGTGTCAGTGCCTGATGGCTGATGGCAAGGCAGAGCTGGATGTATGCCTTGATCTTTCCGGCATGGGTGGTGCCGTTGAACAGCCTGAATTCAATCGTACCCTTCTGGAACACGCTGTGGAGGTTCAAACAGTGGTAGCGGCTGTTGTGGTAATGCTCATGCCTGCCGTCATTACTGTTGTACCAGATCCGGCTGACCTGCTCCAGGGTTTTCGGCTTCTTGCGATTGAGTTCCTCCAAAAAGCTCTGCTCCACCTTTTTGCAGTAGCGGCGTTCCCGTGCCACGCTCACCTGCAGCGCCTTGTAGATCAAGTCCTCTTTGCTGGCCATGATGTTGGTGATGTTGCGCAGGGTGTTGGCGTTGTGGGGCGAAGCGTCCACGTGGACATGGATGCCGCAGCTTGCGTTGGCGATGGCTCCGGCGGCGCGGAGCTGGCGGACGATTTCCTGTATGGTTTCGATATCCTCATACCTGCAGATGGGGCTGACCAGTTCCACGCTGTAGGTGCTGTCGGCCGGAACAATCCGCCGCCCTTCTTTTTTTTCTGTAGTAATGCTGCCGTCGCTCATGACCTTCCACCGGCGGCTTTGGCCGTCCAGGACGGAATAGATGCCGTAATAGCCCCCGTCATGGGAAACCGGCGTGCCGAAGTATTCCGCCAGGACCTGGGCGGCGCGCAGGCGGGACAGTCCTGTCAATTCGATTTCGATGCCGAAGCGCTGTTCTTTCATCTCCAAAATCCTTCACCCCCTCGCTACGGCATTCGCATCCCGCCCATGCTTTTTTTGATCTCTATATTTCTCATCATCTGCCGCCCGCCTTTCCAAAGAGCCTTGCCTTGTGTTCCGGCGCGGTCACCATGAGGTTGTACCGCTCGTTGCCGCATTTGTAGAGGCACACGCCGCGCTGCGGATAGCGGATCAGGTTGTACTCGCTCTGCTCCAATTGAAGGTTTTCGATATAGAATTTGGCGTCGATGTTGCCCGCGTTGAACAGGAACTGGTGCGTAGGTATGGAGAACAGGGGCTTGGTGTATTCGCGGATGCCTTCGATGTCGAAGTCCTCCAGATTCTGCGAGGCGAGAATGACGGCGCTGTCCTTCTTTCTCACACGCTTCATGAAATTCCGGATGTACTCTATCGCCGTCAGGTTTGTGAGGAATAAATACAGCTCGTCGATGGAGGCGGCCGTGTTTCCGGCAGTCAGCAGCTCGTTGCTCATAAAGGACAGCACATTAAACAGCAGGGCGTTGCGGATGTTCTTCGACGCCTGCAACAGCCCCTTGACGCCGAAGGTCACGAAGCTGCCGCTGGTGATATTGGTGTGCCCGTTGAAAAAATTGGACTCCGCGCCCTTGCACAGGGAGTGGAGCCCAAGGCAGATTTCCCGCAGCGTGTCGGCGGTGTAGAGCTGGCGGCGGCTCTCGTCGAAGGCTTTGTACTCAGCCTCCACCAGCTCGTACAGGTCGGACAGGATGGGGTAATCCGCGGGCTTCAGCCGGTCGAAATTGCTCCGGTCGGTGATGCCCCATTTGTCGTAGAGCTTGCCCAGCATGATCTCAATGGTGTCGATCTGCCGGTCGTCAAAGTCCTTGTAGCAGCGGAAAAAGTCTTTGAGAAAGCTGATGTGCTGGCTGAGTTTGGAGGTCTGCCGGAACGCCTGGGGTGCACCGGTGTCCCCGGGGTCACCGGATATATCCCATGTTTTCGGCTCCAGCACATTGATGATGTATTCGCCGGACATGAGGTCTATGAAGCAGCCGCCGAGGTTTACCGTTAGTTCCTCGTATTCCATCTCAGGGTCTAAAGCCAGCACATGCATGCCGGACTCCCGCAGATTGGTGAGGATAAGTTTCAATAGGTAGCTTTTGCCCTGGCCGGAATTGCCCAGGATCAGGATGTTGGCGTTGGTCTTGTCGTCGGCCCGCTTGTTGAAATCCACAAGGATGTTGCTGCCGAATTTGTCCCTGCCGAGGTAAAACCCGCGCTCGTCGGTTTTGCCGCTGTAGTTGAAGGGATAGAGGTTGGCCACTGACGACGCCGGCAGCACACGCTCAAACTGGTCGCCAAACACGTTCCAGCCGGAAGGCATTGCGCAAATAAATCCCTGCTTCTGGCGGAGCAGGAGCCGGTCCACATTGAGCTTGCTCCGTATGAGTTCTGTCAGCACCTCGGTCTGCAGCAGCTTGAGCTGGTCGGGGTCGTGGGCGGACAGTTCGATATATACGGCGGCGTGGAGCAGCGGCTCCTTGTTCCGGTGCATGGAAGCCACGATATTGGCCACGTCCTGCAGGTTGCTCTCGGCGGCGACGGTCTGCTGCAGGTCGTTGGTGCTGCTTCGCTTCATGCGGTTTTTATTGGCGGCGTTGGATATGATTTTTCTTTCCTCCACCGGTGTGACATGGCGGGTATAGATGCGCAGGGTGACGCCGTCCTTCTCGCCCAGGTGCCGGAGGATGGCCTGTTCCTCCGTGGCGGTCGGATACTCCCGAAGCGCCCACACGCAGCGGTAGGTATTGCCGCAAATGAAGTGGTCGGTATAGAATTTGACGACCGACGGCGCGATCATGTCAAGGAATTCCTGCACGCGTATGTCATCCTGCCGCGCTGCGGCGGGAGAACGGACTTTTTTGGGCATATGGTATCATCTCCTTAATGAGCGGAAAATTTAATTTTTTCCGGATTTGAACAGAAAAAAAGCCGCTTGCTCTATTTCCACAACAAAGCAAACGGCTTATATATGATGATAATATAAAAGAGCATCAGCCGGTAAAGCTAATGCTCTCTATGCAATAATGACCCTATATTTTTTAGTCTTTATCCCATGAAAATTTGAGTGATGCTGTTCTCTGGCAGAGGCTTGGTTATCTTGATGAACAATTCATTCATTTTGGTATAATCGCATGAGAAGGATGCCACGCTTGCTTCAATCATTTGCTTGTCGGTCACCTCGGAAAAGTCTACGCTATAGCCTGCATTTTCGGCCAAATACTCGATAAAGAGCCTCTGCGCCCTGCCGTTTCCTTCTCTGAATGGATAAAGGACATTGATTTCACCAAGATAATACGCAAGACGGATGGGAATTTCATCTGCGGAGGCATCTTTCAAGTAATTTTCTTTTTTCAGCTTAGCGAAGAGCTGATCGGCGTTTTGTTCGATGAACTCATAGTTGCAAAACATATTTCCTTTTGCGATGTTCACCCATCTGATTTCACCCGCCCATTCGTAGATATCGCCAAATATATACTTGTGAATCTGTCGTAAATGGAGCAGATCAAAATTGCCTTTTATAACATTTACTTTGGCATTGGCAATTCTCAAGGAAGTTATTTCTCTTTCGGCTATCTGGAGCTTTTCAGCATCCCTGATGCCCAGCTTGTTGATAAGAACATTGGAATGAGGGTAGCAATATCTTTGATCCCACTCATAACTGTATTCATAGTTGCTGCTCATGGCTATAGCTCCTGGCAGCCGTGTGCTTTTTAACGAGCTCAGCTATGGTTTTTTCAACCAGTTTATCATTCCCGGCACACCGTCTGATTCTATCTTTATCATCCTTCGTAAGCGGCATGCCTTCCATTGACATTGAGCCGTTTACCTCATCTATCAGTTTTTCCAGATCTCTCATATGAACACCACCTTACCTTTATATTATACAATATTTTCACTATTAATTCAAACAACACCGGGATATCCTGGACCTTGCTGCACTGCGGTTTATGCATGTTTTTTGTTCATCAGTCTCCGAAAATGATCCACCGCTCTCCGTCAAAATCTTCAAACCGCTCGGTGGTCACGTTTTGCTCGAAATAGACCGCCAGCAGCCGCTTGATATCCTCTTTGCCGGCCCGCTTGACAGAGAAGCCCTGCTCCCGCAGGGTTTTCTCAATGCGGTTTAAGTAGGGGAACACCTCGCTCTCTTTTTCATCGCGCAGCCGGATGATGATGAGAAATTCCCTCGCAGTCGCCATCTGCACCTGGATGCGGTCGAGGAAGGTCAGGTCCGCTTCCAGCAGCTTGCGGACGGCCGGATTGTCCTCCTGTTCCACGCGGCTTTTCAGGAACCGCTTGTTGTCCTCAAAGTTCTCACGGGAATTCAGGCAGCACATCCCAATCTCCGCCATGCCCTTCAACACGGTCATCAAGGCGTAGATCCGCGCCGAGACGCTGGCTTCGGACAATACGGAAATGTTGCTGGGCTTGATGATAAAATATACCAGCTCGCCGTGGCCGTAGGTCTGCAGGCTGTAGTCGGTGATGGCTCTGGTGTTGATGAGCTGCCGCGTGGCCTGCCTTTGCTTCTGCTCGTTTTTTTCTTTTCTGCTCATTTGCCCACCCGCTTTCCGTCCGGTTCCCAATGGTCGCCGGATTGCAGCCGCCATTCGTAGAACTGCTGTCCGGTCAGGAAAAAGGCGCAGGCATAGCGGATAAAGTCAAGGATGCTGGTGTCGTCAAATCGAATGGTCAAAAAGGCGTAGAGAGCCGTCGCCACGATGGGAAGCAAAAAGCCAAGCTGCGCCAGTGCGAAAACAGAGATAAGGCAACCGATACCGATCACGCCGATGTCCCGGAGCTGCCACAGCCACAGCACCGCCTTGGATTTCAAATTGTCGGGGTAAATATACACTTTTCAGCCCTCCTTATAATTTCATACTCATGCCGGGAGCGGGCGCGTCCTCCGGCTCCTGTTCCATTGGCCTGGGATAATAGGAAACGTTGGCCGTCCCGATATTCTTCATAAGCGCTTCGGCCTTGGCCGCCGCTTCCTCATAAGTGTCGAAGGTTATGGGCTTTCCGTCCGATTTGAGCCAGGCTTCCGCCGCGCCGCAGACGGAGGCCGCGCTTCTTTTCGCCCATATTCCGTATTTTTTCATATCCTTCACTCCCGTCATTTCAATTTCGCCGATGTGTTTAATCGGGACACCGAGCCTTTCGGCCTCCGCGATCTCACGCCGCATGCCCTCGGATATCCAGCCGCCGAAGACCCACAGTTCGGAGCATAAGGCAAGGAGCTGCAGCCCCATTTTGATCCCCAGCTCCCGTTCTTCCGGATTCGCTTCGCAGAGGAATCTCGGCATCAGCAAATGGGGAGCCAGAGGGATAACGCCGTGTTCCGCGGCGTAGCGGCAGTATTTTATTGCCATCCGGGTGTTGTATTCGATATCTCCGGCATAGGGCGAGGCAATATAGACCAGCTTCTTATCCGTCATTTCGCCTCCACCGCCCTTGCCACCGTCCTTGTCATGTTGAACGCTGTTTGGGCGGCGTACACGGTGCTCATCAGATTGCCCCTGGTGGAGGTGTCCAGCCCGAATTGCCCCGCGATCCTTGGCACCTCCGAGGCCGCCAGCATCAGGCCGAGGCCTAAAAGCATGCTGCTGTTGAACACCATGAGCCCCGCGATGAGAATGGTGGACTGCAAAAACGCGGTGAGGCACAAGCCCACCACCTGCTTGCACCAGCTTACGAAGCCGTCAATATAGCCGCGGGGAATGCTGAACATGTACAGGCTCCCCACGGCGATCTGGATCAGCAGAATGCCGCCGCGTTTCAGATTGGCAAAGAACACCTTGATCACCGCGTAGCCCATGAGGATGACGCAGAATAGCCCCATGATGGGGTTGAATCCGAAGCCGCCGACATTGGCGAGGGCGGCAAGCGTCATGGCGCTGATCCCGCCGTTGGCAAGACCGGTGATGCCCGATGTAAAGCTGCCCTGCAGGGTTATCGCCAGCTTGTATAACTCCACCGGGACAACGGTAAACAGTCCGACCGCCATAAATCCCTTAAAGGCGTTAAGAGCTGCGTCTTTGACGCTGCCGCGTCCGGACTGGTATTCAATGGCGCACTCGAAGGCGGAGACCACCAGCCCCATCACATAAAGCGCCCACGCGAGATAAGAGAAGAACAGCACGACAGCCTGCACCCAGCTCATCTCAAACAACTCGGCGCCCATGTTGCCCATCATGGAGAAAAACTCACCGAGAAATCCGACAATCTGCGCATATATCCAGTCCATGATCTGCCCCAGCACAAGGTCGGCGGCAAAATCCCATATAAACATTGGGCGTGTCACTCCTTTCCCGAAAAGCGGAGAGCCTGCTTTTACACAGGCTCCCGCGCATCATTTTACAGTTGTCACATGCCAAGGATGCTCCAGATGTATAAGGGGGCCGTTAACATAAACACAAGGGTTGCGAACAGGATCGCCGGCGCCGCCCATTCAAACTGCCCGTGTTTGCGGTAGTCGAAGTACGCCATTCCCAGCTTGGCGAAGAAAAACACGGCCAGGATCAGGTCGATGGCGGGGAACACCACCTTGTTGACCACGGTTTTGATCTGCGCGGACGCGTCTTTCCACGTCCCTTCAATCGCCCCTGCCACATCGCCGGTGGGATCGGCATAGGCGGTCACGCAGAATATGCCTGTCAGGACAAGGATAAGGCAAAAGACAAGCAGAAGCTTCTTGGTTTTTTTCATGGTTTTTCCACCTTTCATCCTTTATTGCTGAAAAAGAAAAAACCGCAAAGCTGCTTTTGCCCTGCGGTCTGTTCTTTTTCTGATAATATTTTTAAGGCTTGACCGGCGCGATATGCCAGTCGCTCCAGAGGTTCCCGCTGATGGTCACCGAGTCGGCGAGGTTCATGCTGAGCATCCCCTGGGGCGTCCAGCAGTCCATCAGGTAGGTGTAGGGGGTATAGCTTCCGTCCAGCATCCAGATGGGCGTGAAGTGGGTGCGCCGGTTATAGGTTGAATATCTGTTCCTGGCAAACTCAAACTGGGTGCCGAGGCCGCCACCGGTCCTCTCCAGCAGGCGCCAGTAGGACTGATACCGGAATTCGGGGAAATAGGTGACGGCGGTCTGCGCGGCCGTCACCGCCGAGGATTGGTTGGTGCTGACATTTGCAGTGACGGTCTGGTTGATCCCATACCCGCTTTTCATGGTTTTGCCCGAAGCAGTAGGATTTTTCGCATCCGGAACGACCCTCATGGAGGCCGAAAGGCTTGCGGTGTAAGTGTTCCAGTCGAACTCCCACCAGCCGTGATCACACCAGTACCCCGAATCCTCGCCGGTGGAGTGCCACACCCAATACGCGTGCCACCAGGGACGCCAGACGCCCCATGTGGCGGAGGTTTTCTGCGGGTTGTTCGGAACGGCCGGTTGGGTATAGGAGTCGTTGCGGTCGTCGGCGACGGGGTTTGGCGGCTCATGTCCCGACAGGTCCACAATATTGGCGGTAATGGTACCCTGGCTCGCCCTGCCCCTGCCTGTGACGGACACATGGATGGTCATGGCCTGCGGTGTGGAGGGTGTCGTCCAGCGCACCCACACAAGCTGGCTGTCGCCTTCGGGATAATATATGTTATTCACCGTGTAGGTTTGGCCGCCGATGGTAAAGCGCGCCGTCACGGGATGGTCGGGATCGGCCTGGCCTCCGCTGACCGTAACCGAGGTGATGACCTGTGTGTTGACACGGTAGGTGTAGTCATAACCGCTCACCAGGGGAGGCTCCGCCTCGCTGAACCGTATGATGCCAAGGCCAAGGGAAGAAATGATATCCGCGTTGGAGGCGGCGGCCGTCCGGGAGCCGGACCATGCCGGATAGCCGAGGTCGGGCGTTTCGAGGAACATCGCCAGCGGCAGGTTCTTGTGCGAAAGAGACACCATCTTGCTGCGCAGCCCGCCGTCAAGCTGCTGGTCGTAGAGGGCCGCCTCGGTTGCGGTCACGGCGATCCTTACGCCCTGGAAAGTCATGTAGGCGACGGGTTCCAGCAGGATTTTATAGTCGCCGTTGATAAGGGTTTCAAAGTTAAAGCCTGTCAAGTTTGCAATACTTCGTAGAACCTGTTCATCGGTAAAATAGCTTTTGATGGCTTCAATATTGGCATTGCCGCTGCCGGAACTAATAATTCGCGGAATTGTTTGCGCCGGATTGACATAGGTGTACTGCTGCATGCTGGGCGTCAGGGAAAAACCGTTTGTGTAGGATATTTTGCTTACCTTTCCGAAGTGCGCCTGTATGTTGTCGGGATGCTTGTTGGTAATATCAATAGGCGTAGTTACTACTGCATGGTCACTGGCTCTAACTACTGTAACCCGCACCCCTTCGTCACCTGTGTTCCAGAAGTTTTCGCTGGTGCCGCTGCCCATACCTCCACCGCCATTGTCAATGTTTCCTTCGCCCTCGGCATAGGCGGTTAGGGGAAGCAGGGCGGTCAGCAGCAGGACCAGCACAATAAAAATGCTGAGTGTACGTTTCATAGAGACCTCCTTAAACATCGAAAAACGCGGCATTTCTGCCGCGTTCCCTGGAATGTTTTATTCTATTGTCGGGGGCTAATCCATCGTTCCAATTTTATTTCCGTTCTCGTACATATCATCTGCCTTTGTGCCCGAACCGCCTGTTTCAGTTACCCAGCCGAAGCCGGGGAGATAAACCTTGCCGTCTTTTCTCTCGCCGCCCTTTGGTTCACCGGTTTGCGTGGCATCCGGTTTCTGCACATTGTTGTGGTCCGTGGCTTGCACATTATCAACCTTTTCCCCGCTCGGTTTTCGGGTCGGGTCGGCCTTCTGGCTTTCCGTCGGCTCCGGCGGTTTGGTCACTTCCGGCTGCAGGTTTTGCACCGGCTGGTCGGTCTGGGACGCCGTGTTATCGGCTGGCGCCGCAGTCGGCTCGCTGGCCGGGACGACCACTTCTTTTTCTCCCGCCTTGCCGCCTATATCCGCGCTTGGGTTGACCTCGACCGTGGCAATGGACGCCGGAGCGTTGCCGCCGTCCGGCGGCGTTTCCGTTTTAAATTGAGAGGATATCGCTATAACCAGCGCCACGCATACAATGCCAAGCCCGGCGATGGTCAGACGTTTCTTTGTCTTGTCCTGTATATTCCTCATAAGAATTGCCTCCTTGTCGGTTTTTCGATAGCTCTTTATAGTCCACACCCTACCACAGAAGTTTCGGGAAGTCTATCGTATTTGCGAAAAAGTCAAAATACAGACATATATTTTGCCCGCACCCGGAGATTGATCCCCATGGGCGGCAGTATCTTGCCTCCGAAGGATACCGGAACCTCTAGCCGGATCGCCGCGTCGGCCAGGGAGCCCTGCACGCCGGCGGGATCGGAGGGAGCCAGCGGCGCGTTCCGGATGTCCACCGACAGGCCGGAGAGCTTGTATTCCACAATCTCGCCCGCATACTTCACATGGTACCCGCCACTTTTTTGCAGGCCTAGGGTTTTGTCAAGATACGCGTAAATATCGCCGTAGTCGACGCTGTCCTCCCAGGAGGCGCCCACTAGCTGGTAGCCCCCGGCGTAGCCCTCCCGCACGCCGTGATAGATGTTGTCATAGTTGTCGTTCACTGTCGAAACAACGGCGGACTGCACCGCGTCCCGAACACCCTGCGCGATCATCATCAGCCGCATGTATTCGGATACGCCGCACAGAATCATCGCCAGAACCAGGGCCACGGCGACAATCAGGGGGAATGACGATCCCTTTTTATTCCTTATTATACCATATATTTCCCTTGTTTTCACTTCCAGTACACCTCGCTTTTCCCCGTGGCTTTTGCCGTCAGCGTAATGGGAAAGGAGCCGAAACCGCCAAAGAGGCCGATATCTCTCCGCAGGGTAACGGTCACCATGAATTCCTGGTTGAGCTGGATTTTGCCTGTCTTTGACCAGGTGACGACGGGATCAAGTCCTGTTTTTTCCCGCAGCACCTGCTCCCGCAGGCTGGTTTCACTGCCCACCCGACCCGCGATCTCCGCCTCCCGGCACAGCTCCGCGGCAAAGGTGTCCAGCTGGCTTTTGGCAATGTAGACAGGAAGCACCTTGACGGCCAGGGCGACGACCAGCATGGTGCAGAGCACCAGCACAGCCACATCGATGTATCCTTCCCCGCGGCTATCGCGCAGCTTTGTTAACACAGCCGCACCCCCTGCTCCTGTCCGTGTACGAGTTTCTTCCGAAACAGCTCCTTTATTTTCTCAATCCTTTCCATTGCGTTCTCCTTTCCTGGTATAGATTTAAAGCCCACCTTCAGAACATGGCGTTCAGAGACTTTACGATCTCATAGGCGATGATCGCCGGATAGGTGAACAGAAAGCACATCAGCATGATGAAAGAGAACACCCGGATTTTGGACGGTATCTTCTGCGCCTGGCCCTTGAGCCGCTGCAGCTCCAGGGCCTTGAAGTCATGGGCCAGCATTTGGAAATAGACGGCGCTGTCGTCCCCCCGCAGGACGCCGATCAGTCCCCTGACTACGTCCGAGAGCATGGGGGAATTGAGCCTTGCCTCGAACCGGGTGAGGGCCGCCTCGTAGGAGGAGGAGCGCATGTCCGCCGTCACAATGTCCAGCTCGCGGGCGAAGGCCTCCCCTGCGTTTTTCTTGTAGTTCTCCATCATCGCCAGCACGTCGCGGCTGCTTTTCAGCGTCTGTTCGACGGTAGCCACAAACCTCGGCAGTTCCCTTTCGATCCGCTCCCGCTTTTCCCGCAGCTGCTCGTCCGCTTTTCGGGTTTCCTTGAAGTAGACCAGCACCGCCAGGAACACCAGCGCCGGCGAGAGCGGCGGAAGCAGGAGCAGGCAGGGAACGGCGCTAAGAAGGATCATCCCCGCCTTGACCATGGCGTATGCGGCGTAGACCTCCGGCGTTACGCCGATGCCCGCCGCCTTGAGAATGTTATTCATGCGGTTCTTTTTGTACTCATCCATGGGGATGTGTTTTGAGAGCCTGACCGCAAGGGACATGAGCCACGTTTCCATGGTTTTGGCGGCCTTTTTGCCCCGCCTGCCGGCGCTGAGCATGGCCCTGGCCGCGCCGAGGGTGGGCAGCTTCAGCGCGTCGGCCAGGATCAAAAACAGCCCCGCCGCGAGCAGGGCTGCAAATAAAAACAGTAATGTCGGCATATTTCGCTACCTCCTGTACTCAATGGGCTTGGTCAGCCGGATGACGAAGGCCGCGCTGATGAAAACGGCCGCCGCACAGACCGCCAGGACGAGCTGCCCCACGGCGGTGTGCATCAGCGTGTCATACCAGCCTTTATTGAGGAAATACATCACGGGGACGTTGCCCATCACCAGGATCACCATGATGATGAATTCCTTGCGCGGTTCAAACACCAGGTATTCCAGCTCGGCGTTGACGATCCGCATGTCCGACAGCTTGCCGACGATGGGCGTCAGGGTGGTCTTGAGGCTCCGGTCGTACTGGCAGGCGGCGATGGCGTCGCACCATTCGTGGAACACCTCGTTTTCGATCCGGGGCTTCATTGCTTTGAGCGCCGCGTTCACATCGGGGTTGATGAGCTTGATTTGAGTGAGGAATTGGACGAACACGCCGCGCACCGGCGGGTTCAGGTAGTGAATGTTTTCCTCCACCGCCGTCAGGATGTCCTCATTGCGCAGATAGGCCGTGGTGATGATGCTCAAAGCCGTTTCCAGCTCCGCCGCGATGTTTTTCCTGTATTGGGCCGCCGTCAGCCTGACATACCAGAAGGGTAAAAACATCAGGCCCAGCGCCAGGACGGGGATGAGGAACACGTTTTGCAGAAGGATGGCGATACTTGCGCCGGCGGCGAACAACAAAAGCGAAGACGCGCAGATCAGCGGGAAGCGGCCGCTTCGTCCGGTGAGGGCGAGGATATCCTGGGCCTCCAGGATTTCCCGGCGCAGGAAGGACGGTTTTTTACTCTTAACGGCCTCATTGATCTCATCCCGGATGCCCCTGGGGCGCCTGGTTAGAAAGGCGAACAGGCCGCCGGTGAATTCTGCGGGCGACAGCCCAAGCAGAATAAAGGCGCCAGCAATCAGGCCGACGCAGGCCATGAGTTGAAGCGTGATCATCCGGCCAGACCTCCTTTCGTGATTTGCGCCAGCACCTCCTGGGGCATGCCGTTTTCCAGGAAGCGCTTTTGCAGGCTTGGAGAAATGCCCATAACCTTCCGGTGCTGTCCCTTAATGATGAATTTGCCGTCCTCCACGCGGTTTTCCGCAATCTGGAACTGGAACAGGGTACGGAAGTTCCGCTGTCCGTCGGGCAGGATTTCGCATTCCATGATCTCCATCATCCGGCGCTTTTTATCCTCAAGCTGCTTGGTAAACACCACGATGGGAAACGCCTCGGTGACAAGGGACATGAGGGTGTCGTCCGCCATGTCGTATTTGCGCTTGCAGAGGGTGACCATCCTGCGCCAGGTGGCTTCGCAGCTGTTGGAGTGGATGGTGGTCAGCACGGTGTGGCCGGTTCTGGCCGCCTCCTGGGCGGCGTAGGCTTCCGACGAGCGCATCTCGCCCACGCAGATGACTTCGGGATTAAAGCGCAGCGCCATGTCCAGCAGCATGTCCTGGTCGATGTTCTGCTTCTCGTTTTCGCTGCTGCGGGTCAGGGTATGGATGACGCTGTTTACTATCTTGCCGTCTCTTTTCCGTACCAGCGCCAGCTCGCGGGAGCCGTTTTCTATGGTAAAGATGCGCTTGTTATCCGGTATGGTGGTCAAAAGCCAGCCTGCCAAAGTGGTTTTCCCGGAGGAAGTCGCGCCGGCCACGCACACCGAAATGCCATAGCGCAGGCACTCCGCGAGGAAGTCCAGCATCTCGGCCGTCGCCGTGCCGCCGTTGATAAAATCTTCTTTTTTGAGACTTTGCGGATTGACAATCCGGATGGAAGCGCAAACACCCACGTCCTCGTCCACCAGGGGCGTTTTCAGCACGGCGATGCGAATGTTCTTGGAAAGATGCCCCAGGATGGCGGGGCTGGCGTTGTCCAGCACCATGCCCGACACGTGGAGCATTCTCCGGATCACGTTGACGGCGTGTTCGGGGGACTCAAAGTGTTCGTCCAATTTGACCGTGGAGCCGTTGCCGTACTGGACCTCGATGTCGTTCCAGGCGTTGATGTCGATTTCCTCGATGCCCGTGCCGAAGATGTATTTGGTGAGGAAAGAAAACTCGGCCATCTCGGTATAGAGGGCGTTTACAAGCTGCCCCTCGGTCATGCCGCTTACGGCGATGCGCCCATCCTGGATGTATTTGGCGATGTACCGCTTGACCTGGGTTTTGACCTCGTCCCCGCCGCCGTCAATAATGAGGGTTGAATACTTCGAAGAGATGTACTCCTGCACCTCGCGCAAAACACTTCCAAAATCCCTGGAGCTGTCGTCGGGCGCAAAGAACAAATTGCGGCTGCCGGCCAAGTTCACGGGCCGGACAATTTGCGGCGCTTCCACCAAGGGAGCGCCCGGATTCTTTATTTGCGGGTTTTCACGGCCTTTTTGCCGGTGCTTTTTGTTGCTCATACGCCGAACACCTCCCTGCTGATTTTTTCAATCTCTTTGCGGAAACCGCGGCTTTCCTTGAGCGTCAGGTCCCGGAATAGATCCCCGGCCAGGGCCTGGCTCTCCAGCTCGCCGGAGTGGAGTATTTTGAACGCCACGTTGCCCAGCACCTGCTCGATGTGTTCGCTGGCCTCATGGGGCTTTACGTTGCTGGCCACCCTGTACTGCTTGTCGGCGTCCCATTTGTTGTCCCGCAAAAGGGGAAGCTGGCTCGACAGGTAGCTGACGGATTTCAGGTCGCAGTTCACCAGCCGCAGCACCGAGTCCGCTTCCATCAAGGCAACGGCGGAGAGGATATCTGTTGCGATGGCGCTGCCGCAGTCAATGATGACATAGGGCGCGATATTCCGCAGATGGTCGATCAGCTCTGTTGCCAATTCGGCACTATAAGGAGGATAGGTGAACACATTCTCCCCCTTGAGCATGCCGATCAGGAGCAGATGGCGATACCGTTTGTGGGTGACGCAGTTCTGTTTGACGAGGGTGTCCGTCACATGGGCAGCCGCCAGGATGCTGCCCAGGGACTTCTCGCATTCCAGGTCGGAGGGCGGGCAGACGCAGGGCAGCATGGGGGCGGTCATATCGCACAGGAGCAGCGCCACATTGCGCTTTTTGTCCGCCAGGTGCTTGGCCAGCTTGACGCTGACGGTTGTTTTCCCCGATCCGGGGCTGCCCCACACGGCCAGCACCTGCGTATCCTTTTCCACCGCCGGACCCTCCGGCTGGTTGCCGGTGTCTCTGGAAAAAAGACTTCCTTTCATAAAGTTGAGCATGGTTATTCGCCCTCGCTTTCCGGTGAGGATTTATCTGTCGGCGGAGCGGCCCCGGTGTTTTCTTTTGTTGCGTCCCCCGCCGGAGCGGGATACAGGGCTTTAAGCGCCTTGTCCTGGGCTTCGATAAACTTCGCGGCATTTTCCTTGCTCCCCCGGTACACCAGGGACAGGTGCAGCTTTCCGTCCGCCTCCAGCCCGGCGAGGATGGTGGACTGCTCCGGAGACACCAGCAGGGTGACGGTGGCCGGAAGCTGCTTTTCGTCCTCTTTTTTCAACCCCTGGCTGGTGTCGGTGTCGTAGCCGCTGCTGGCGGTGACGCCGATGACCTCCACATATTTCAGCTCCGGGGGAATGACGGTGGCTCCCATCTTCCTGTAATCCGGCGCGATGACCGAGACGATGTCGCCGGAGATCAGCTTGCCGGACAGGCCGTTGCTGAAGCTCTTGATGGTGACCGACATGGCTTGCTTTTCCCCGGTGAGATTGTACAGGTAGGCGTTTTCCGCCGCGGGCGAGTCGGTCAGCTTGGTGTTTAAGATATAGTCGCCCGGCACCATGTCCGCCGCCGCATATTTGCCCAGGGCGGCGTCAAGGCTTCTGACCACGTTGTCGGGCAGGTTGTAGCTGCCGACCTCCACGGTTTTCACCATGTCCCTGGTGATTTGCTCCCCGGCTTTAATGTTCCTGGCGACGCGGACGATGTCCGTCTTTTTTGAAATGCCGGAATTGAAAAGCGGAGTGACCGCAAAGCAGATGAAAAGCGACAGCGCGATGCAGATCACGCCGAGAACGGTCCTGTTTCTTAAAAAGCTCATAGTGTGATTCCTCCTTGGAATATGAAATACGCGGCTATACAGCCGGCGGACAGAAAGGGCGCGAGGGGGAACGCCCTGGGGCAGTCCCTCTTGCGCAGCCTTTGCACCATAAAGCAACCGGCATAAAAAAGAAGCATGGCGGCAAGTCCCATGACCATGGCCGCCATACCTCCCCTGAAGCCGAGGACAAAGCCCGCCGCCGCCATCAGCTTGATGTCGCCGCCGCCCATGCCGCCCCAAACAAGGGCGGTAATCAGGAGCGGCAGGGCGGAAAGGCAGCCCAGCAGCTTCACCGGCTCGAAGCAGATCAGTCCGGTGAAAGCAATAAACAGGCAGATAGTGTCGGGGATAATCCTCTTTTTGATATCGATGACAGATGCCGCCAAAAGCAGGACAATAAAAAAGCCGCCATTGAGCAGAAATAGCGGATTGCCCAGACCGCTGAAATCAGCCCCCATAGTTGAACATCTCCTGAATGCGCTGTTTGAGGGTGGGCAATACTTTTCTGCATGGTCGATTGACACGATTAAAGTCCAAAACTGCCGATGCTACGATAGCCGTGTGTTGAATGTGCTTGTTTTTCATGATAAACTCCTTCTTTCATTTTGATTTTTAAATAAAAAAACACGACCAAACCTCGCAGTTTAATCGTGTTCATTATTTCGCTGTAAATAGAACCGGTTATTTACTCCAGCGACTGCCGCTGCATCAGGAGAAACAGCTTGCCCCTTAGCAACTCACATTCACTTTTTAAAGCGGCGTTTTCTTCGGTAAGCCGACGAATTTGCTGATCTTTTTCCTCAAGTTTTTGCTTCATGCGCTGCTTTGCAGTGGACTCAGGCGGCGTGCGCTCTGCTCCGCAAGCTTCTGCGGCTACAATTCCCTGACTGACCAAAACAGCCCGGATATGCTTTTTGCCGAAAACAGACCGCGACAATCCGGTATAGTCCATAAGATTCTTAATCGTTAGCCTGTGTCCTTCGGCCCGAAGCTCTGAAATTGCTCTCAGGACAGTATTGATTGTGGTTTGGCGCTGGTGCTCCTGCCGGGCAATAAGCTCCTTGGGTACTTTGCTATTCATCTTTCTCACCTCCCAGCAGTTTGGCTGCGATCCTCTCAAATAAATCCGCGTTTCTCAACGCATTGGCGTGAATGGTCGGGAAATCCGAGAAACGATCTGCTTTGCTGCGCCATGCGGCCGCTTGTTCCTCGAAATAGGAAAGCTGATCTCTGTCCGGGATAAAATGTCGGCACTCAAGGCAATCCCACATATCGCTTTTGCAGCCGGTAACGTCGCCGCAGATGCCTCCCGGAACCTTATGGGCCCGGAGGTTTTTAAGCAGCCGCTTTTCAAGCATTTCCTCCATATGGAGGATTCGTCCGCCGAATAGGATATATGGATTATCCGGCGGCTTTGGCTCATTCAAAACATACCGCTGCTTTTGCAGGATGGTCTTAGGCTTTAAATCCAGATGGGAATAAGCGTTCCATATCATGGCGTTTCCATGGTGGCCCGTCATGTCGGCAATCTGTTCCAGCGTGAAGCCTGCTTCCAGCCGGTCGGTAATTCCGTTGTGGCGGAATTGATGGGATGTCAGGTTGTAGACCTTCCCATTTTCATCCCGGACACCATACTGCTCACAAATTCTTTTGAAATGGTAGTCCACAACGGCAGGATAGACACTTTGAACCCTGCCCGGCTGAGAAGCCGTACCGTTTTTGTAATGAAGCACCCGCCGATAGGTAAAAAGACAACCGCGTTTGTTTTCAGGCAAATGCTCCTGCAATTCTGCCGCCGCTGCCTGCTGTGCCCGAAGCAAATCAAGAAGATATCCGGCAATCCCCGTATCCTCAATGTGGACAGAACGCAGGACCGGCTCCATATTTCCGCCGTTTTGCTTCCATGTTGGAATAAAGAGAACAAAATTCCCATTGTACGGCTTTATGCAGTCGATTGACATAGCCAGTACCTCGGATATCCGGGACGGAATGAGCCGCAGCAGCCAGTAAACGCACCGAATGTGCAGATCTATTTCCTTTCTCCGGAAGATACCGTCCAGCTTTTCAGCCACCTTATCCGGGATATATTTGGAGTCCAGCTTTTCATTTCGCGCATATGGATTGCGTACAAACGGGTTTTTGCAAGATACTCCATCAAACCCGTTCATCATGCGAAACAGAGAACCTGCCTCGCGCCAGATGTCCCGTATGGTACTGTCCGCCAGGCTGGATGCATCCAGATGCTCTTTTAGCCTTGAAGCCGTCCGTATGTCACAGTCTGAGAGCAAGGGAGCCAAGCAGGCCTCGGTCAAGAATTTCAAGAAGGGTACCAGACGGGCGATCCGTGACCGGACCGTTCTGACCGTATCACCATGCAGCAGCCGCAGGAGTGAATAGTATTTCACCAGTTCCTTGTAAGCCGATGGAACGGCAGAAAAGTAGAGGTTCATGTAATTCTTCGGCTCCGCCGCACTTCGCATTCGTTTGTCGCACACCCATGTGTCCTCATCGAAGTGAATATTGCTGCCAAGCTGTGGCAAAAGGGCAAGGTACCGGCTCTTTTGCTGCTCGTCATAGTTTTCGGTGTATTTGTATTGCGGAAGATTCATACCGAGGCACCTCCTTCTATGGCGTTTACAATGTTTTCATAGCAGTTAAGAAGGAATGTTGCCTGTCTGTATTCTCTGAATTCCTCATAGTCCGTAATACCAGCCTCAGCATAAGCGGCGAGGAGGCTGTTCACAACCTTGCGCTGCCCGTTCAGGAGACTCTGCCAGTACGGAAGATACTTGGGGCCGGTGCAAAGATTCTTGCAGTTTACACAGTTGATCAGGCTGCTCCTGCTTGTACAGCCGCCATCGGCCAGCTTTTTCAGGCAGAATCCAAACTCCACCCGCCGTTGTTCCAATCGGAAATCCATATACAACAGCCTGCGTTCTTCCTCTGTGTACTCCGCAAGCTGTTCATCCGACAGCAGAAGATCGAATTTTTCCCGGAAGAAGCTTGTATTGAGCTCAGCCAGCTTCATTTTCCGGACTTCGGCGTAGTAATTTGAGGCAGTGTTTCTGCTGAGATGTCCGAGCCAGTAAGCAAGCTCATCCACGGACGCTCCGTTTTCAATCAGGGTAACCGTCAGTGTTTTGCGCTGCTGCTTGCTGGTAAAATGCCATAGCCGGCCGTTTTCATCACGGAGGTCATATTTTTTAATGAGCCTGTTGATGACCAGCAGATAATTGCTCATACTGATCATGCTTGCCCGAAAATTCGGC
>JABUEW010000088.1 GCA_013314855.1 Bacillota bacterium
AAATCTTCGAGGGCGAATTTTCAAATTTTCTTCATAAAAATAAAATGTGCCCAAAATGTATCAAAAATAGTTGACATTTCTATATAAGTTCAATATAATGAACATATAAAACAATTTATTGGACATAAAATTACCCGGTCCAAGGAGGGGGTAAAAATGGCCGTAATGAAGGTTGTTAAAAAGGAAAGTCCCGGAAAGGGAATTAGCATTTCTTCAGCTTCAATTCCTGTTGCTGGGCCTGACGAAGTCCTCATCAAAGTGAAGTTGGCCGGTATCTGTGGTACCGATTTACATATATTTAAGTGGGACAATTGGTCAAAAAACCGGATAAAACTTCCACTTATAATAGGCCATGAATTTGTTGGGGAAATTGTAGATATAGGTTCTAACGTAAAACATTTAAGAAAGGGCCAAAGGGTTTCAGGTGAAGGACACATTACTTGTGGACACTGCCGGTATTGTCAAAACGGAAGAGGACATATATGCCAGGATGTAAAAATTATAGGGGTAGACATGGACGGCTGTTTTGCTGAATATATAAGTATACCGGCAAGAAACATCTGGCCGGTTCACGAGGCCATACCCGATAGGTATGCCGCACTATTCGACCCATTGGGCAATGCAATGCACACAGTGATGACACAACCTGTTGCCATGAAAACAATTTTAATAACCGGCGCAGGCGCAATAGGACTTTTTGCCATAACTATTGCCAAGGTCAATGGTGCGGAAAAAATTATTGTTGTGGAGCCGAATTCCTTTAAAAGAGAGCTGGCGGTTAAAGTAGGGGCGGATTTTGTATTTGATTCATCTGATGATGATATTAAAGAAAAGATAATGGATATTACTGAAGGAAACGGGCCTGATATATTTCTTGAAATGAGCGGAAACCCAGGAGCTTTACGCATGGGTTTGGACTTATTGAGTAATGGAGGTACGGCAAGCCTTCTAGGCATTCCTGAAAGGGAAGTTCCCATAAACATCGCAAATGAAATAATTTTTAAAGGCATTACAATACATGGAATAGTAGGAAGACGTATGTTTGAGACCTGGTACCAATGTCAAAGTTTTTTATTAAGAGACGGAAAATCTATTGACCCTGTAGTAACCCATACTGTTTCAATAGACAATATAGAGGATGGGTTTCACATAATGGAGAATAACATGGCTGGAAAAGTAGTAGTGGAAATTGGCAATTAAGTGAATATTACGTATTACGAGTTCCGGTATATCTAATGTGTGTCATGTACAGCTAATGTTTGCCCGATACACTATGTTACTTAATATAGATAAAATATTTAGGGGGGATTTATAAGACATGAGTAAAGAATTTTATAACAACCTGGAAGAGGAACTAAAAAGGTTAAAGGAAGAAGGCACTTACAAAAAGCTGCGCTATTTACAATCTCCTTTATCAAGCAGGACGAAGGTAGAGGGGCTTGGGAATGTTATAGCATTGTGTTCCAACAATTATCTTGGGCTTGCAGATAAATCCGAGATTATTGAAGCAGGTATTAGTGCTCTTAAGAAATACGGAGCGGGGGCTGCAAGTGTGCGTTTTATATGCGGTACTTATGATATTCATAGGGAACTTGAGGGAAAAATAGCCAGGTTCCTCGGAACAGAAGCGGCTCTTACCTATACTTCATGCTGGGCTGCAAATACAGCTGTAATTCCTGCACTTCTAAAGCCTGGTGATACTGTAATATCTGACGAACTGAACCATGCAAGCATTATTGATGGGTGCAGGCTGGCGGGAAGAGAAGTAAAAAGGTTGATTTATAAGCATTCCAACATGGAATCCCTTGAGGGAAAACTGAAAGAAGCGGGAGAAAAGGGTACAAAGCTTATTGTAACAGATGGGGTATTCTCTATGGAAGGGGATATAGCCCTTTTAAGGGATATTTCAGAATTGGCCGAAAAGTATGGAGCAATAGTTATGGTTGACGACTCCCATGCCACGGGAGTTATCGGGAAAACGGGTAGAGGCACCGAGGAATACTATAATATGATTGGTAAGGTAGATGTTATTACAGGAACCTTCGGTAAAGCACTGGGAGGGGCAGGAGGTGGATTTATTGCAGGCAGAAAATCCGTAATTGATATATGTACCCAACGTTCAAGACCGCACCTTTTCTCCAATTCATTGCCTCCAGTACTGGCTGCTATAGCAATTGCTGCCCTGAATTATTTGGAGGCAAATCCCGGTATAATTGAATCTTTGCACAAAAAAACAAATTATTTTCGGAATAAACTGAAAGAAGCAGGACTAAACCCTCTTGAAGGCGATAGCGCTATTATCCCCATAATAATAGGTGATACTGCTAAAGCCATAAGGATTGCTGATGATATGTTAAAGAGAGGGGTTTATGCAATAGGCTTTGGATATCCGATAGTACCTGAAGGTACGGCGAGAATTAGAATACAGGTTTCCGATGCCCTTTCATATACCGATATGGACTATGCGATAGATGTAATTAAAGAGTCAGTGAGAGGATATTGAACTTTTATTGCTTCCCCTAATCAAAAACATAACTTTGATTCGCAATGTTTGGAAAAGATTCGCAGTATTAAGCAAATTATAAATCAAAGAGTTACAAAAATTTACTGGCATTTTTTTATAAGTTTATATATAATATATTATATAAATAAATTATAAAATTTGAAAGCATAAATTAAAAGTACAAATTAATAATGTTTGGATGAAAGGTATAGGAGATACTCATGCAAAACCCATTCAAAAGTTTTGTATGAGAGCCGAAGGAGCAAGCTGTAAATAGAAATATTATCGGTGAAACTCTCAGGCAAAAGGACTGTACCCGGACAAAACTCTGAAAAGCTAATGTAAGTTAGCACCGAAGGAGCAACATTCCACTTTTGGAGGGATGGAATCTCTCAGGTAGAAAAACAGGGGGAAGATAGTTTATAGAGCTGTCTTCCCTTTAATTTTTGAAAACGGCGGTGAGTGTCGGATTATTCGGATTATTATGAAAACAGGGATAAGGAGGTGTAGTATTGAAAAAGACGGTCTTATATGAAACACACTGCAGTCTCGGCGGCAAAATGGTTGAGTTTGCAGGGTGGGCTTTACCTGTGCAGTATTCAGGAATTATTGAAGAGCATGAAAGAGTAAGAAATGCCGCAGGGTTGTTTGATGTTTCCCACATGGGTGAGATTATGATAGGGGGACCGGATGCCGAAAAATTTGTTCAAAAGATAGTTACTAATAATGTTAAAGATATGGATACAGGCAGGGTGCAATATTCACCAATGTGTTATCCTGATGGCGGCATAGTTGACGACATATTAATATATAAGTTTGCAGATACTAAATATTTTCTGGTAGTCAATGCATCTAATGCCGATAAGGATTTCAAATGGATGAAAGACAACATTGAAGGAAAAGTGGAAATCAGGGATGTCTCAAATGAGTATGCCCAATTGGCACTCCAGGGGCCAAAGGCTCAAAAAATCCTAAAAATGTTGACCGACTTTTCATTAGAGGCTATAAAACCTTTCCGTTTTGAGCAAAAGGTAGTTATAGCCGGGGTGGACACCATAGTATCAAGGACGGGGTATACAGGCGAAGATGGATTTGAATTATACATACGGCCCCAAAATGCAGAACACGTCTGGGATAGAATAATTGAGGCAGGAAAAACGGAAGGCCTTGTACCTGCAGGATTGGGAGCAAGGGATACTTTGCGGTTTGAAGCGGCGCTACCTCTTTATGGGCAGGAAATATCAGAAGATATAACACCTATTGAAGCAGGCTTAGAAAGATTTGTAAAATTTGATAAAGGCGATTTTATAGGTAGAGATGCACTTTTAAAGCAGAAAGAAAAAGGGCCTGACAGAAAGCTGGTAGGATTTGAGATGATCGATAGAGGAGTTCCTAGAAGCCACTATATTGTCCAAGTTGGGAGCATGGAAATTGGTTTTGTTACTTCCGGGAATTTTTCACCGACTTTGAAGAAAAATATTGGTATAGCATTGTTGAAAAAGGAATATTGTGAAATAGGTACAGATATTGAAATTGTTATAAGAAATAAGGCTATGAAAGCCAGGGTAATCAAATTACCATTTTATTCTAAAAAAAGGAGGATAAGCTTATGAATATTGAAAAGGGTTTAAAGTATTCAAAAGAACATGAATGGGTAAGAGTTGAAGGTAATAGAGCATATATAGGTATTACCGACTATGCCCAGAATGCATTGGGAGACGTTGTTTTTGTTGAGCTGCCTGAAACCGGAGCTGACCTGGAAACAGGGGATACTCTTGGGGTGGTTGAGTCAGTTAAAGCAGCATCGGATATTTATACACCCGTTTCAGGGACAGTGGTGGAAGTAAATGATGAATTAAGTGAAAGTCCCGAAAAAATTAATGAGAGCCCTTATGAAGCCTGGATAGCAGTAATTGAATTAAATGATTTTTCACAGCTTGATGATTTAATGGACGAATACGAATATGAACAGTTCTGCTCAAAGGAGGGTTAAAATTGTCAAAGTATATATCAAGGTATATACCTAATACCTTGGAGCAGCATGAAAGTATTTTAGAGGATATAAAAAAGGAATCGCTGGATGATCTTTTTAAAGACATACCTGAATCACTAAAACAAAAAGGAAGGCTAAATATTCCTGAAGCCATGTCTGAATTGGAGCTCACAAAACATATGGAAGGGCTGGCAACAAAAAATGCAAGTACCGATGAGTATATATGCTTTTTGGGAGCTGGAGCTTATGACCACTATATACCAAGTGTTATAAAACATATGCTTATGAGGGGAGAGTTTTATACAGCCTATACTCCTTATCAACCTGAAATAAGCCAGGGCACGCTTCAAGCTATATTCGAATACCAGACCATGATTTGTGAACTTACAGGGATGGATGTGTCAAATGCATCCATGTACGATGGAGCTACTGCAGCAGCTGAAGCAGTCTTATTAGCCTGTAACTTAAAAAGAAGAAAAAAGGCATTGGCGTCAAAAAGCCTTCATCCTGAATTTAGAGAGGTTATAAAAACATATGCTGCTTTTAATGGAATTGAAATTGAAGAAGTTGAGTTTAAAGACGGAATTACTGATGTGAATGACCTGGAAAACAAGTTTACAAAAGACACTGCAGCTTTTGTTGTACAAAACCCAAACTTTTTTGGTGCAATTGAGAAAATGGAAGATGTAAGTAGAATAACCAAAGTAAGCGGCGGGCTATTTATAGTAGTGGTTGACCCTGTTTCTCTTGCAGTTTTAAAGCCGCCTGCAGAATTTGATGCAGACATTGTTATTGGTGAAGGCCAGGCTTTAGGGAATCCTTTGAGCTTTGGAGGGCCTTATCTGGGCTTTTTTGCAGTAACAAAAGACCTAATGAGGAGAATGCCGGGAAGAATTGTGGGACAGACTACCGATGTTTACGGGAACAGAGGGTTTGTTCTTACCATGCAGACGAGAGAACAGCATATACGAAGGGAAAAGGCGACATCCAATATTTGCACTAATCAGGCATTAAATGCATTAGCAGCCACAATTTACTTAACTATAATGGGAAAGAAGGGTCTGAAGGAGGTAGCAAATCTTTGTATTCAAAAATCCCATTATACTCTTGAAAAACTAATAGAAACGGGTAAATTTACCCCTGCCTTTACTGCGCCTTTCTTCAAGGAATTTGTTGTAAGGATAAAGGATGAAACATTCACTATACAAGAACTCAATAAAAAATTACTTAAGGAAAAGATTATAGGCGGATATGAACTGGGCAAAAACTACGCGGCTCTAAAAGATGCATGGTTAATTGCTGTGACTGAGAAAAGGACTAAGGAAGAGATTGACAGATTAGGGGGGTTAATATGAAAGAAAAAGCTTTGATTTTTGAAGTAAGTAGGCCTGGACGTATAGCGTATTCATTACCTGCCTGTGATGTTCCCCAAAAAGAGATGGGACAGTTGATTCCGCCTGAGTATTTGCGTGAAAGAGATTTTGAATTACCGGAAGTAAGCGAAGTTGATGTAGTAAGGCATTTTGTGGCGCTTTCGAGGTTAAATTATGGAGTTGATACAGGCTTTTATCCCCTCGGTTCATGCACCATGAAATATAATCCAAAGATTAATGAGGATTTAGCAACTTTGAAAGGTTTTACATCAGTGCACCCTTACCAATCTGAAGATACTGTCCAGGGGTGCCTGGAAATCATATATAAGACAGGGGAAATGCTGGCGGAAATTACCGGAATGGAAAAAGTCTCCTTGCAACCGGCAGCCGGAGCCCATGGAGAATTAACGGGGTTAATGATAATAAAGGCATATCATAAGCATAATGGAGATATAAAACGTAAAAAGATTCTTGTACCTGATTCAGCCCATGGTACCAATCCCGCATCTGCAGCTTTTGCAGGCTTTGAAGTGCTACAGGTAGAGTCTGATGAAAAAGGCAATGTAGACATAAATGCGCTTAAATCTCTTATGGGAGATGATATAGCAGGGCTTATGCTTACTAATCCAAACACATTGGGGCTTTTTGAAGAGAAAATTAAGGAGATTGCGGATATAGTCCATGGTGCAGGAGGGCTTCTTTATTATGATGGGGCTAATACAAATGCTATTTTAGGGATTACCCGCCCGGGAGACATGGGATTTGATATTGTACATTTAAATCTCCATAAAACCTTCAGTACCCCTCACGGTGGAGGAGGACCCGGATCAGGGCCTATAGGGGTTGTAAGCAAGCTTGTTCCTTTTTTACCTCTCCCTGTAATTGAGTTTAAGGAGGGCAGGTACTATTTTGACTATGACAGGCCTTTATCTATAGGTAAAATAAAATCATTTTACGGTAATTTCCTAGTTGCGGTAAAAACATATGCATATATTTTATCCATGGGACCTGACGGTTTAAAAAGGGCATCGGAAACGGCGGTTTTAAATGCAAATTATGTAATGGAAAAATTAAAAGAATATTATACACTTCCATACCACCGGCCCTGTATGCACGAATTTGTAATTTCAGCGCAAAAGCAAAAAGAGTTTGGAGTATCAGCTCTTGATATAGCAAAGCGACTTATGGATTATGGGTTTCATCCGCCTACCGTTTATTTCCCTTTGATAGTTAAAGAGGCGTTAATGATAGAACCTACTGAAACTGAAAGCAGGGAGACTCTTGATAGATTTATTGAAGCAATGATAAGTATAGCAAAAGAAGCAGAAAACAACCCTGAAATAGTGAAAAAAGCACCTCATAATACACCCATCGGCAGGCTTGATGAAATTAAGGCAGCCCGGGAACCGGTATTAAGGTGGAAAAGAAAAGAATGAACATGAATTAAACTACCTACCACTGAAGTGACACGTTTGCACGACGCCTGCATTTACTTTAGTCTACTTTAGTCGAAAGTATAACCCCTACACCTTAATGCAGGCGTCGTTAAGTCAAGGACTGTTGTTACGAGCCCTAGAGGCTGCAAATTGTATAGTGCCCTTTTCATAAAAGTTTATACCATATACTTTTTAATTTCTTCACAGAAAACATCGCAGTCGTCGGTATGAGCTTCGACTTTAATAGGTTTGCTTAAGTCAAGGCTGAAAATACCCATAATTGATTTTGCATCAACAACATAACGCCCGGATGAAAGGTCAATATCAAAGTCGTATTTGTTTACAATATTTACGAAGTCTTTAACATCATTAATGGATTTTAGCATAATATTAAAAGATTTCATTGTACATCCCCCTTTTTTTAAATATACTAAATAGTGTGTAACTAATTCATAAGTACTTGAAATAATTAGTACCTGTAAATATAATATCCTGTTTGAGTATATAAGTCAATTAAAATAATGTTAAAAAAATACACAATTGTTGATATAATACTTATAATATTTTTTTATAAAAACATAGAAAGTAGGCAGGTATATTATGAAGAAAGTTGCGTTTTGTACCCTAGGGTGTAAAGTTAACCAATATGAATCGGAAGCTGTTTCCGGCATATTTGAAAATGCCGGCTACACAATTGTGGACTTTAATGAAAAAGCGGATGTTTATGTTATAAATACATGTACTGTTACCGGGATTAGCGCAAGGAAGTCAAGACAGATGATAAGAAGGGCTAAAAGCCAAAATAAGGATGCAATTATTGTAGTTATGGGTTGTTATTCACAAACTGCCCCTGATGAAGTGAGTACCATACCTGGTGTCAATTTAATAATAGGTACTAGGGACCGGGATAGAATAATCGAATATATAAAAGATATTGAAGCAGGCAGGCAGCAAATAAATGTGGTAGGCAATATAATGAAAGCGAAAGATTTTGAAGAATTACATGTAGAAAAATACAAGGAACGTACGAGGGCTTACCTGAAAATACAGGAAGGTTGTACTCAATTTTGCTCATACTGTATAATACCATACGCCAGAGGACCTATAAGAAGCAGGGAGCCGCAGGATGTAATAAAAGAGGTAAGGAAGCTCGCTGATAACGGGTTTTTGGAGATTGTTCTAACAGGTATACATGTAGCTTCCTATGGTAGGGATTTAAAGAACACTTCTCTCTTAGATATTATTTGCAAAATACATGAAATTGATGGTATAGAAAGGATACGGCTAAGTTCTGTTGAACCTACAATAATTACGCCTGAATTTGTAAATACTGTAAAAAACCTTAAAAAACTGTGCCCCCATTATCATATTTCTCTGCAAAGCGGTTGTGACGATACTCTAAAAAGGATGAACCGAAAATATACAACTTCAGAGTACAAAAATGTTGTTGACAGATTAAGAAATAATATTGACGATGTTTCAATAACAACGGATGTTATGGTAGGTTTTCCCGGTGAAACTGATTGGGAGTTTGAACAAACTTATAAATTCCTAGAAGAAATATGTTTTTCAAAAATGCATGTATTTAAGTTTTCACCACGCAAAGGTACACCTGCTTATTCTTATGGCGGGCAAGTACCGGGCAAAGTTAAAGAGGATAGAAGTAACAGGTTGATTAAACTTTCAGAGGAATGTGCCTTGAAATTTCATAGAAGTTTTATTGGGAGGGTTATGCCTGTGCTCTTTGAGCAGGAAGTAGATAAAACTGGCCTTTATGAAGGATTAACCACTAATTATATACGGGTATTGTGCAAAAGTAATAACAGTTTAAAAGGTGAAATAAAGGATGTAATGCTTAAAGAGGCTCAAGAGGATTTTATGACTGCGGAAATGTAGGTGTTAATGGTGGGAATAAGCACGGGTGCGCCTAAAAAATGCACCTTATATATAAATTCCGCTCTTGCATAATTAGTATAAGTAATAGTATTATATTAATATACTATATATAATTTTGTATATTATTGATTAAATTAATGATTAAGTGGTAAAATAAGATTAACTACTAATAAGGTAACGTAACCCTTTGCATTTTAGTGCAGATACCGTTAAGAACACCCGCTGCTTAGATGGGAGTGAGAAATATAATGGTTGATAAAGAAACTATGATGTTTAAAGTAGAAAAGAATAATGCTGATGAAGCCCGTGAGATACTTATGGCAATATATCAGGCATTGAAGGAAAGGGGATATAACCCCATTAATCAAATTGTAGGATATATTCTTTCCGGAGACCCTACATATATTACAAACCACAAAAACGCGAGAAACTTGGTGAGGAAATTAGAAAGGGATGAACTGTTGGAAGAAATCCTTAAGTTTTACCTGGAATCCGGACAGCAAAAAGGTAAAAAATAGGGGAGAATATATGCAATGCGTATAATTTGGAGGCTAATATGGAATACATAAAACTAGGCAACACGGGTATTGAAGTTTCCCGTTTATGCTTTGGCGCCCTTGTAATAGGTCCTTTACAGGTTAATCTTCCTATTGATAGGGGCGCTGATATAATTTTAAAGGGGCTTGAGTTAGGTATAAATTTTATTGATACAGCAGAGATTTACGGTACTTATCCCCATATAAGGGAAGCAATCAAAAGATGGGGTAAAAAGCCTGTTATTTCTACCAAGTGCTATGCATATACAAAGGAAGGTGCCGCTGAAAGCCTTGAAAAGGCAAGAAAAGAATTAGACATGGATGTCATAGACATGTTCCTTCTTCATGAGCAGGAAAGCAGACTTACTCTAAAAGGACATAAAGAAGCACTGGACTATTTTATTTCTCAAAAGGGAAAAGGTATAATAAGGGCTGTTGGTGTATCTACCCATAATATTGAAGTGGTTGAAGCATGTTCGGAAATGCCTGAAATTGATGTAATTCATCCCCTTTTAAATATAAGGGGTATCGGAATTGGTGATGGTTCGGTAGAAGAAATGCTGACGGCTATTAAAAAAGCCTATAATGCGGGTAAAGGAATATACAGCATGAAGGCACTGGGAGGTGGTAACCTTATTGCTTGTTTTAATGAGAGTATTAACTTCGTTTTGAACATACCCTACATTCATTCCATAGCTGTCGGAATGCAGACAGAAGACGAAGTTGAAATGAATGTAAGGATATTTGAAGGACGTGAGATACCCGAGGATTTGAAATACAGGGTAAAAAATACCCGGAAAAAACTTCACATTGATTACTGGTGTGAAGGGTGTGGCAAATGTGTCGAAAGATGCAGTCAAAATGCCCTGGAAATTATTAATAGAAAAGCTATCGTAAATGAGAATAAATGCATACTGTGCGGTTATTGTGCCAGTGTGTGTCCACAATTTGCAATTAAAGTTTGTTAGTTCTGTTAGCTAGGGAGGTGAAGTAGTGAGAATAATGGGGATTGATTTTGGTGATGCACGGATAGGTATAGCAATAAGCGACCCTTTCGGCTGGACTGCCCAAGGATTGGATACAATAGATTGGAAAGATAATATGGATTATCCGATTGAAAGGATAAAAAGTCTTCTTGAGGAGTATAATATAAAAAAAGTGATAGTAGGTTATCCCATAAATATGAATGGTACTTTGGGGCCACGGACTTTAAAAACGGATGAGTTTATTAAATGTTTAGCTAATAGAGTGGGAAATGTAGAGATAATAAAATGGGACGAAAGATTGTCGACAGTTGTGGCAAACCGGATATTGAATGAAGCAGGGATAAAATCATTCAAGAGAAAAAAAACTGTTGACCGTATAGCTGCTACTTATATTTTACAAGGTTATCTGGACAGCATGAAAAATGAAAGTATAAAAAATAACTAAACTGGGATTCATAAGCATTAAAGAGCAAGAATAAAAAGAAAAAGTATAATAAAATTTGGGGAAAATGTAGGAAATATTTTAATATTATGTTATAATTAATACTTATTAAACCAAAGGAGGGAATTATATGGCAGAAGAAAGAGATGATATTGTAGTGCTAATAGACGAAAATGGAGAAGAGGAAGAGTTTGAATATATTGACTCTATCGAAATGAAAGGGAATGAGTATGTAGTCCTTTCTCCTTTAAGTGAAGACGAAGAAGATGAAGATGAAATCTATGGGTTTGAGGATGAAATAGTCATACTTAAGGTGGAAACGAATGAAGATGGAGAGGAATCCTATGTGACGATAGAGGATGAAAACGAACTCGACGAGGTCTTTGAAGAGTTTAAATTGAGAATGGAAGATGATTTTGCTTTTGATGTTGACGATGAAGATGACGAAGATGAAGATTATGACGAAGAATAGAAGAACAGAAATTGTGATGTACAGTAATGAATGAAGTAAGGTAGAACGTCATAGTATTTAAAATTAAAGGAAAACGTAGGCGGCCAAAGCGCTATTTTAAGGGTTTTGGCTGTTTTTTTACCAATAGCTGTTTTTTTACCAATAAAGGGACAAAATATTACCGGGGGTCTTTAGAACAATGAAAGAGCTTTTTGATAAAATAAATAAATGGATGGCACGGATAAAGAAAAGTAAGTATTTAAATAATAGGAAGAATTTAACAGTTTTAATTATATTACTAACTCTAATTTTTACAGTTATTATCGGTATAATTATGATACATAATAAAAGGACGGATGAAGAAAACTTTGCAACTTTCCCTGAAGATATCCTTGATAATCAAGACAATAAGGTTGATGATACGGGGGCTAATGATGAAGATGAAAAAGAAATAAATAGTTTTATAATTCCTGTGGAAGGGAAAAGGCCATATGCTGTAATGATAGATAATGAAGGCGTAAAGTGCCTACCCCAGGGTGGATTGGACCAAGCCCAGATAATTTATGAAATTATTGTAGAAGGCGGAGAAACCAGATTTATGCCGCTTTTTTGGGAAACTGAGCCGGAATTAATAGGACCTGTAAGAAGTTCAAGACACTATTTTCTTGACTATGTGCTTGAGCATGATGCAATATATGTGCATTTTGGGTGGAGTCCAATGGCAATGAGGGATATACCAAAACTTAAAATTAATAATATAAACGGTGTTGCTAATGGTGGAGAAATATTCTGGGATTTAACCGAGGATAAAAATAATTGGCAGGATTCATATACTTCAATGGAGAAAATAAAAGAGTATGTTGATAGGGTAAAATATCGCACTACCACGGAAAAAAAACTTGTGTTTACTTACAATACGGAAGATACTGAACTTGAAGAGGGGGTTAGTGCAGAAAAGGTTGGAATAAAGTATAACCAGTTCAATACAAGCGAGTATATATATGACACTACTACGAAGCAATACAGCCGTTTCAGGAAAGGCGAACCCCATATGGAAAGGGTATCAGGCGAGCAACTGAAAGCTAAAAATATAATTATCCAGTTTGCAAAAAACTATACAATCCCAGGGGATAAAGAGGACAGGCAGGAAGTAGAAACGGTTGGCAGTGGTGAAGGCTGGTTTATTACCTGTGGAAAAGCAATAAAAATAAAATGGTCTAAAAATTCAAGAGAAGAGGCAACTAAATACACAGATGAAAAGGGCAACCCAATAATGCTTAATCCGGGCCAGACATGGATACAAATCATATCTCCTTATGCAAAAGTAGATATACAGTAAATTTTTGTAATTTTATACTTTATAATATTCACTTATAGGACTATAAGTGACTTTTCCTTATGGTAGAGGGGGAAACCTTTTTATATTTTTTAAACAACCTGCTGAAGTAGTTTGCATCGCTAAAGCCTATTTCAAGAGCGATTTCCGTTACGCTCATATTTGTATTTTTAAGCAGACCTTCAGCCTTATTTATGCGTAAACAGTTAATATATTGTATTGGAGTTTTACCGGTTGTTTTTTTGAAAACATGGCAGAAATGGTAAGTACTTAAATTTATCATTTCTGATAACTGTTTTATTGATATTTCCTGGTTATAATTCTGCTCAATATAATGTATGGCCGTTGATAACTTTTCTATATTCTTTATTCTTGAATTATATTCACGGGGGGTAAGTATTCTATCAACATGATTTCGAAGAAGCAAGACAAGAAGCCGGTAAATACATGATTTAACTGCAAGTTCGAACCCTATGCATTTTTCGTTGTATTCTTTAATTAAGTTGTTAACACAATTAATGATATTAATATCATTTCTTATAATATTCTTGAAAAGTATTAAATTTTGGCTAATAGGTGTGATGTATTTTGCCTCGCATGCATCAAAAAAACTGCTTTGAAGCAATGAGATATCCATAATAATACAGAAGTAACTTAAATAATCTGACAGGCTTTCGCCATAATGAAGTTCATTACTATTTATGACAATAAGGTCTTCTTTCCCGGCTTCAATAAAATTTTCATTGCACTCAACTGAGGCTTTGCCGTCGACAAAGAAAAGAAGCTCAAGCTGTTCATGCCAGTGACGACGGAATATTATTTCATCTCTTTTTTTGCCGGGTTGTGAAAATATTACTATGGGAAAACTCTTATCAGGTATATATGCGTTTTCATAGAAACTCATTTTATCCATTACAAATCACCATTTCTCTTCTATACTATGATTAAATTACTACTGTTTGTATAATAACAATAAAGTACTTGTGTATAGCGCAACAATCCTTGAAATAAGCTTAATATTGAATATAATTGCATTTATATAATATAATTATAATTAATATATGTGCTTATGGCAATATATATTAATTTGGCAATCGGGCGGTAAAACTAATTTGCCCTGCCGCTGTTATTAAAAATAAAGGAATTTAATTAAACTTTAAAATTTAGAGGAGGAAAATGAGTGATATCCGAAAAAATAAAAAATACATCCGAAGAAATATTTGAAAAACTCGTTGCTGTACGCAGAAGAATTCATAAATACCCTGAATTAGGACTTGATACATACAAAACTTCCGAATATATAACGGATTATTTGCAACAGTTGGGTATTGAAGTCACTCAAATTGCTTCAAAAGCAGGTGTTGTTGGTCTAATAAGAGGTGAAAAAAGAGTTGAAAACCTTGGAAAATCTATTGGGAAATCCAATAATACCGAAAAAACAATAGCCCTAAGGGCAGATATAGATGCCTTGCCTATAAATGAAGAAAACAAGTGTGATTATAAATCCGATATACCTGGAGTTATGCATGCATGTGGACATGATTTTCATGTGAGCTGTCTTATTGGGGCTGCAGAAATATTAAGTAGATTTAAAGATAAATTTACGGGAAATGTTAAACTATTATTTCAGCCGGGAGAAGAAAACATAGGTGGGGCTTCGGTAATGATTAAAGAAGGTGTTTTGAATAATCCTGATGTGGATGTATGTGCTGCATTACATGCCTGGCCTGATATTCCTGCTGGTAAAATAGCTGTAAAAACCGGTCCGGTTTTTTCTGCTATAAGGAATTTTAAAGTAACAATTATTGGTAAAGGAGGACATGGAGCAGTACCCCAAGGGACTACGGACCCTATTATTATAGGTTGCAATATAGTCAATGCTTTACAAACAATAGTTAGCAGAAGAGTAGACCCTTTTGACCCTGCAGTTGTATCGGTCTGTAGTTTTAATGCGGGTACAAGCGTCAATGTTATCCCTGATACCGCTGTTATTGGCGGCACAATAAGGGCTTTTGATGCAAATTTAAAAGCATATATCGAAAAGACCCTCTGTGATATTTCCGAAGGAATAGCTAAAGCCATGGGAGCAGAAGTACAAATCAACTTTATAGACCATTCGCCGCCTGTTATTAACGATGCGGAACTAACAAAACTATTCATTTCATCTGCATCCAAAATTGTGGGGAAAGATAATGTTATTATTGCCGACAGGCCTTCTATGGTCAGTGAGGATTTTGCCCTCTTTTCAGAAAAAGTTCCATCTGTATATTTCTGGATTGGTTGCAGAAATGAGGAAAAAGGAATTATTAATCCCCTACACAGCCCGATATTTCAAGGGGATGAAGAATGTATTAAAATAGGTGCTGCTGTGTTTGCCCAATTTGCTCTAGATTATCTTAAAGGGTAAGGGGTACTCCTTCTTCTAACTAAAATTAATGCCTTCCTCAAGCATAATCAGGTAATTCTTTATCGGAACATAGTTGGCTATAGTATTGCCTGAACCAAGAGCATATCTTCCACCGGGCATACATGCTTCCAGAATATTCCTTATATATTTTCTAAGCTCATCTTCAGGCAACCGGCAGAGCTTGTCTACGTCAACCCCGCCTAGGACACCTATTTTATCCCCATATTTTTTCTTAAAGTCTATTACCGGCATTGCTTCATCTTCGAAAGAATGCTTTGCATCGATTTTTACATCATTAATTAAATCTGCCATAATATTTTCAATATTTCCGCAGGCATGAAGCATATAAATCAGCCCATTGTCATGGGCCAGTTTGGCCAGCTTTTTATGCCAAGGAAGTACATATTTTCTTAAAGCTTCGGGAGAAATAAGGGTTGTGTTTTTAAATCCCATGTCGTCACCCTGAAAAAATCCTACGAGGTTAGGAAGACCAATAAGCCTTTCATAAAATCCGTAAATAAGTTCTCCAACTCTGTCAAAAACAGCTTTAACCAGTCCGGGGTCATCATATAGGAGGTAAGAAAGGTTTTCATATCCGAGGAGGGCTTCTTTCGGTACTTCAAGAAATCCGCTGGTAGGGCAGACAAATACTCCCATTCCTTCCGGTACTTTTTTTGATGCATACTCGTAGTGCCACATATCGATGTTATCCAACGACGGCCAGGGATACTTTTCAAAATCTTCCCAGGAAGAAATTACACCCGTCCCTTCTTCAGACCAACCCCTTTTACCCCTTGAAAGGTCGGCAGTATCATTTGTTATTCTGTTCTTACCTGGGAAATCTATACCTCCCGAAATTCTTATATAATCATAGCCCAACCTGTAATACACTTCGATATTATTGTTCCAGTAAGCTTTCAGGGTTTCCTTGTCTTTTAACGGGTGTACCCAGTCAAGGCCTAAATAATCTTTTCCGATGGCAGCAGCAATTTCATAGTCCAGAAAAAGTTCTGCAAAAGGGGGTCTTGAAGGGACAATTTTGCCGGTAATTACATCCAGAAACCATTTAATATTCGGTTCGGGTTTTTTAATGGGTAAATCCATTTGTATTACCTCCATTTTAAATTTTTATATGGTCACATTTCTTCAGGTATTGCATTTAATTTAAGGGAAGAAATATATACCTTCCGTTGATTTCATGTAATTAATGCATTACAATTAAAGTATATAGCATATATACTTTAATTTCATTAACAGTATTGATATGGATTAGTACAATATTGCCTTTTAACGGGGGATTATATGAAAGATGATTCTTTGAGGGAATTTGTGGATATTCCTGATAAAAGTTTTCCTGTAAAAATATTCAGCAGGCACATTGATGAAGACCCGGGAATAATATTTGACAGCCACTGGCATGATAAAATTGAATTTCTGTATTTTAGCCAAGGAGAGGCTGTGATTGAGTGCAATAAAAAACCTATTAATGCAAAACCGGGTGATATGGTTGTCGTCAATAGCAATGAGCTTCATAGGGGACTTTTTGTTTCAGGGCCTTTGTCAGTTTATTGTATAATAATGGACATATCGTTTATCCAAGGTAGCTATACCGGTGCTTGTGAGACAAAGTATATTATTCCTATAAGGCAGAACGGAATTATATTTAAAAACAAGATTGAAAAAAACGAGACGGTAGCCAATTGTATAAACAGAATATTTAAAGAATTTGATGAAAAAAATATAGGATACGAACTTTCTATCAAAGCCTCGATATATAATCTAATTGTGCTGCTTTTAAGGCACTATGTTGATGATTTGCTGACCGTAAAAGAATATCAGGCAAGAATAAAGAATTTGAAAAAGTTTAACCGGATATTTGAATATATAGACTTTAATTATAAAGAAGATATAAGTACGCAAGAAATTTCGGAAATGGCAAATATGAGCATATATCACTTTTGCAGGACTTTTAAAAATATTACCGGCAGGACATTTATAGAATACATCAACCAAGTGCGTCTTGATAAAGCTGCTGCTTTACTGAAAGATACAGATATGAATATTACTGATATAGCTATGTCTGTTGGCTATAACGATGCAAACTATTTTAGCAGGTTATTCAAGAGATACTATAAAGTGTCTCCCAAAGAATTCAGGAATACAACGCATTTTAATAACATTTAGAATAAATCCACTTGCTATTAATCTATTAATCTATTAA
>JABUEW010000089.1 GCA_013314855.1 Bacillota bacterium
GTTTAATAAACCAAAAGCTTAATGAAATTTTGTATTATATAAAAAGAGCATATAATCCGGAACTTGTAGAATTAAAAAGACAAGCCAGGACATATTATCAAAAATGGTTATGCCTTAAGGATACTGATAAAAACACTGCTGAAGCAGTTTACCTCGAGTACATGAAATTAAAATGTAAAATTAAGCTTGAGGAAATACCGTTTTAAAACAGTTGTAAACAACCGGTAGAAGATATATTTAGTATGTTACAGATTATCAAGTTATACGTTGACATCATTTACTTATTATGGTATTTTATACATGTTGATTTCTTTACTTCTTCCCTATGTTTCGACACATAGGATTTTCTTTTTTATAAATTCAGGTTAACCTAAAGCAACTGTTACAGTCTGAAATAAAGTGCCTGCTAATATTGATGTCGGTAAAAATATTACCAATATGGTATGCCTTGAATACATGAAATTAAAACGACGGATTAAGTTTATGTAAATTCCGTTTTAAAACGGTGTACAACACCGTTATGCCCATTGTACCAAGGGGAACCGGTTGTAAACAACCGGTATATTAAAAATATAAGATGGGAATGATTTTTGGTGTTATGTTTCCTCCTGGTACTTAGTATCTGGAGGAATCTTTTATTAGCTTTAATACAAACTTAACTATAACTTTTTTGTCCCTACAGTCTCAAAAAGGGTGATTTTTTTATTCTCAAAGAAAGTGACTGCTAACACCTTTCTTTTATTTTTATTAACGACTCTTTTAAAACTTCTGCCATCCTTTCCATTAGTACCGATAATACCAACTCATACCAAACTTGTCACATATCTTATCACCTCCTATCCTTTTATGGCACCCACCATGATGCCCTGCACAAAGTATTTTTGCAAAAGTGGGTATACAGCCAATACTGGCAACGTGGCCACTATCATGACGGCATATTTGATGATATCGGCTATCTTAGCCTGAACTGCCATGGCTTCTACGTCCTCGCCGCTCATCATCATCTGGGCACTCATCTGCTGTTGGATCAGTATCTCCCTTAATATGAGCTGCAAGGGGTAAAGGTTTCTATCCCTCAAATATATGAGGGCGTTAAAAAAGGCGTTCCAGTGCCCTACGCCGTAAAACAGGGCCATCACGGCTATAATCGGTGTCGACAAGGGCAATACTACGCTAAAAAACTGCCGCGTGGTGGAGCAGCCGTCTATCATGGCCGCTTCTTGCAACTCTGTGGGTATATTGTTCTGAAAGTATGTCCGGGTTATTATAATGTTCCACATAGCTACGGCATTGGGGATCATCATGGTCCATATGGTATTTATCATACCCAGTTTCTTTATGATAAGGTAGGTAGGAATCAGTCCGCCACTAAAAAACATAGTAAATGTAAACAACGCTGTGAATAGGTTCCTACCGTAAAAATCTTTCCGAGATAATGGATAGGCGCAGGTAAGTGTCATAAACAGGTTTATCGCAGTACCTAGCAATGTATAAAAGAGGGTATTTCTATACCCTGTCCATATCTCTTCATATTGAAATACCCTCCTATAGCCTTCAAAGGTGATGCCTTTGGGCAGCAGCCACATCTTGCCTTGGTTTACCAATATGGGATCGCTTATGGAAGCGCTTACTACGTATATTAAAGGATATAATACCGTTATGAGTACTATGGTCAACAGTGTTATGTTTATGATGTTGAATATCTTGTCAGCTCCAGTTTCTTTCATATCTTTTCATTCTCCTATCCTACCACAAACTGGTTTCACTTACGCGTCTGGCTATGCTGTTGATCAATACTAAAAGGTCAAAGTTTATGATCGAGTTAAAAAGACCTACGGCAGCTGAAAAGCTGTATTGTGATTGTATTAGGCCGCTCCTGTATACGTAAGTGGATATCACGTCGGATGTATCCATGTTAAGCGGATTCTGCATGAGGAATACTTTTTCAAACCCTATGTTCATTATAGAGCCGGTCCTGAGTATGAGGAGTATAACAACTGTGGGCAGTATGCCAGGTATGTTTATGTGCCATATCCTCTGTATCCTGGTGGCGCCGTCCATGATTGCGGCTTCGTGAAGCTGCGGGTCTATACCAGCTAAGGCTGCTAGGTATATGATCGAGCCCCACCCGGCGTCTTGCCATACGCCAGAGAATACGTATATGGTTTTAAACCATTGGGGTTCCTGCATGAAAGCTATGGGTTCCCCGCCTAAGGCTTTTATGAGCTTGTTTACGATCCCAGTACTGGGGGATAAAAAGGCTATGATCATGCCTACCATAACTACTGTGGATATGAAGTGAGGGGCATATGTCACAGTCTGGACGGTGCGTTTGAAAAGATCGTCTTTTGCTTCATTTAGCATAAGGGCTAATATGATAGGCACGGGAAACCCCACGGCTAATGAATAAAGATTTATGCCCACGGTATTCTTTATTAGCATCCAGAAATAATATGAGTTAAAAAATCGCTGAAAATGTTCAAAACCCACCCATGGGCTACCCCATATGCCTTTGGAAGCTATAAAATCCTTGAAGGCTATTTGCACGCCGTACATGGGCGCATAATGGAATACTATAAAGTATATCAATGATGGTATTATGAATAGATATAATTCCCAATTAGGCAATATCTTTTTGCTAATGATTTTGCTGATATTTGTATCATATTTTGTACCGGTTGCTATGCTGCTATTTACTGCCATTTTCTTTCCTCCCTTTATCGTTTGGAAAATAGTATAGCATCGGCTAGTAGTTTTGTAAATTGGCGCTTCGAGCACCGATAAGCCGCTTTTTACATAGCGATAGATACAAGCTGGATTATATAAGGCCGCTGCTCCAAATCCACCCTATTATATATACATGGCAGGCCGTCCATATCCGAGGTAAATATAATAGATCGTCCGTCGGACCAAAAAGCGGGATAGGGATGGGCATCCTGGTTATTTCCGTAGGACTTCCAACTGGTACCGTGAGAGCACAATTTGTATTCACACCTTTTATTCACGTCGATGAGATAGATAAAATGCCCATCGGGCCGTTGTCCATCGCCTGTTATAAATGTATTATCCTTATTTGGATATACAAAGGTAGCGATTGTCGCCGGTTATCATCTTATTGTAAAAGTATGGATAATGGCTGAGATGGTCCGGTGCTGTTAAGCAAATGACACGCCTACCTGTATATGGATCCTTGAATTCTTTAAAATCGTTTTTTATCATATCCCCTTTAGCCATTATCTCTACTCCTTCTATTCTTCCTTTATATATTTATAAAGAGGTGCTCTGCAAAATCAAGCGTCTCGTGAGGTTCTGCTTTACGCCAGCAAGCTCTGCTTTATTCTTATCATACCATTCCTGCATCAACTGGTCTTGCTTGTCGCCGCCCAGCCGTTTATACTCATTCCTGATCTCCTCCAATCCTTGCTGCGGCGTTTTATCTCCCGTAATAACCTTATTTACTATCTCATCCCTTATAGCGCCGAACTGCTGCAGCTCTATAAGCTCAGGGAAGGACAGCGCATAGGGTATATCTCTTCGGAAGTTGTTCTTCATGGATGTTTCCAGGCCCATGTTCTTAAGCTTAGCTTCCTCCTAGGATATGGGGCCCTGGGCGGCCATTATTTGGAACCATTCCGGCTTAGGATCCCATTGAGTGAGCACAGCATACTCACCGCTATAACCAATCTCTTTTTTATTCTTTTCCGCATCGATGCCTTGAGGCACACCATCTACCAATTTATAATGTTCCCCCTCTTTACTTTTTTCCAGGGAGACATACCTGTCAACTCCCGACTTATAATCTACAACTTCATTTACCGCATTTTTTCCTATTTCAATAAGGTAAATCCCTACAAGAGAGACAATAAACCAATATACACTGAATTTTCCGGTTATGCCATAGGCAAGAGCACCACCTACAGCCATGGGGACTGTTGATGCAATCCATATTTTAGGATCGGCAATTTACCAGAACCCTCTCCATAGTCTTTTAATTTCCGTTTCTTTTACAAATTACCCTGCCTTCCCTCTCACTTTTCCTTTAAATTTTTTAATTTTTAATTTAACTTATACATATTATATACACTATATTATATACTACCATAGTTCAATACACTACAATTTTATGGGGTGCATTGGTGTATTTTTATATGAATCTTCATTTTCATCTCCATCTCTATACAAAACCATACCCGGCTTATAAAAGGATAAAAAGATAACGAAACCGGCAAATACAAATGAGGCTAAATAAAGCACCTGGAACTTGCTGATAGGAAAAGCAAGCCCGCTAAAATCAGGCATTACATTCATAAGTATCTTTCCTATAAAAGGCGCTAAAAGCACACTTATACCATATATTGCCTTAAACCATCCTTCATAAATAGACTTACCGCTCTCTGGCATTATTTCGAACCTGTATGCCATTATGGCAATGTTAAAGCCTCCATTTCCTATCCCTGATATAATTGAAGAAAAATACATTATGAAAAAAGTTTTTTCAGTTAAAAAGAAATATATTAAATAATCTAATATGGCAATAATCGCCGATATCTTAAGGACAAATACCGTCCCTTTCCTGCCCTGTACCTTCCCCCAAAATCTTGTAGATACTATCATCAATACATATGAAACGACATTTATTGTGGATATAAATCCGTAATCGAAGTCCAAATACCTTATCAGGTATATTGATGTAAAAGATGTGGAAATTGTGAGGCTTAAATAATATAAAAATATAAAAATAAGAAAATTTCTGAATTCAATACTCAAAAAGGGTTTAAGAAATGTTGCCATGCTGTTTTTTTCATTTTCCTGGACTTTATACTCCGGTTCTTCAACAAATAACAGTATAATAACATCTACTGTCGAAAGTATTAACGAAGTAATAAAGGCTATAAGAAACCCGGTATAGGTTTTTTTGTAGAAATCCAGTACATAACCCATTATTATTGTGGAGATTGTAAAAGCAATTCTTACAATAAACATCCTGAAATATATATAATCATTCTTTTTCCCCTGGGGTACCACCTCCATGTACCAGATCATCCAACCAACCTGGTAAAACCCCCATAAAAAATTGGCAGTTATCACCATTATAGTCAATAATACAATTATTAATTTTTCATCATTGAATATTAAAGGCAGAAAAACTATGGCACTGGATAAAAACCTTGATACAATATTTGATGAAATAAGGAGCTTTTTACGTGCCCTGATCCTCTCAAATATGAGAAAAGAAAACACAGTAAGGATGGAAGCCCAAATAACTGAATTATTTAATAAGGCTACTATAAAATCCGAGCCTTTGAGATGGATAACAAAACCCGATAAAAACACTCCACTTGTCAATACATAAGCCGCATTTATAAAAGCCGCATCTATAAGAAACAAAATCTGGCTTTTTCTATACTCTCCGCAACAAATTCTATTGTGAGGCATAAGCTTTCTTTTTAGCGCTTTTATGGCTGATCTCTCCTTATCCAATAATAAGATAATATATATCCCGATAACGCAATAAATCCCGCAAAAATAAAACCTCCCGGCAGTCCCCACACCTCATTGAAAAGTCCGGCAAAAAACGGCCCTCCAAATACTCCAAGGGCATACAGTGCCTGGAAAGCACCCATGGCTGCAGCTCGTTTATCCAAGTCTACATCTTTTATGCTCAACCCCATAAGCACAGGGAAAGTCAATCCCCTTGAAAATCCTGCAAATGCCTGTGTTATGTAAAGCCATGGCATTGAATGAATAAACGGTATTATAAAGGAAAACAGCGCTGATGTAATAAAGCCGAACAATAAAACTTTTCTTTCTCCAAATTTAGGGAGGAATACATTCCCATTAATAGCAGAAGCAATAATTGTAGGGATTCCGGCTATAATGGTGAGAAGCCCCAGTTGAAAATTATCTGCCCCCAAACTTTTTGCATATGAAGGTATGAACCCGTTAATAGTGGCAAATGTTATCATTTGGGCCAAAATCGCCAACAAGCATATTTTAATAAATCCAGGGTTTTTTGCCACTTTCGCCAGTTCTACCATTTTAATCTGACTAGATGAGGGTTCTGTGTTATCCTTTACTGCAAATGTAACCAGCAGCCCTGCCGCTGCAACAAAGGCACCAAAAAGAAAAGGGCGCCTCCAGCCCATAACCTGAGCTATCAAACCACCTGAAAAAGTTGCCGTCATCTGGCCCAGGGAACAAAAAGCATTCAGGGTGCTCATCGCATTGGCAGCTTTATCGCGTTCAAAATACCCTGCAAACTGTACTGCAAATACTACCCAGGCAGAAGCGGATATCCCTGCCACAGCTCTAAAAAGCAGGGCGGTAACAGGTGTACTGGTAAGCCAGAAACCCAGGCAGCTTATTCCGGATAAAATCATCCCTAATGCGACAAATATTTTTCGTCTTTGTAAACGGTCGGATATTATACCGAAAGGCAGACGGAAAAAAACGGCTGTCAGGCCGTAAGAACCTAAAATGAGCCCTGTTAAACTATGAGAAGCACCAAGAGATTCCACATAAGGTGAAAAGTATGGTGAATACACATAGAGGGAAAACCAGTAGGTTAAAGTTATGAAATAGAAAAAATATACCTGCACCGATCGCTTGCATATCAAAGGTTTATCCATTAATTCCTGCATAATTTAATCCCCCAATAAAAGTACATATAATACCATATCCCTTAAATGATACACTCACATATACTTACTACTATATCAGCCTTTCCAGGAATACGTTATGCTGTTATGTATACGCCATGCACATATATTATGCATATATTTATGCATATATTTTACTACACTTTTTTTAAAATTGCTATTTGACAATGTATCCAAATTATGCCCAATATAGTTGACATAACCGCCAATTGCATATTATTATATTCTTATATTGTTTCAGGAATACATTAGGGGTGCCAAAAAAATGAATGAGCTTTTGAATATTACAGTAGGGGACTTGCTTGATGAAATGGCGGAAAAATATCCTGACCGGGAAGCGGTAGTTTATACCGACAGGCCCTTCAGGAAAACATATTCCCAGTTCAGGGACCTTTGCAACCAGGTGGCAAAAGGTTTTTTGGCAATGGGAATAAAAAAAGGGGACCATGTTGCCGTATGGGCAACAAATTATCCCGAATGGTTGCTTGCACAGTTTGCCACAGCTAAAATAGGGGCTGTATTGGTTACAGTCAACACTAATTACAAGGTTTTCGAATTGGAATACCTCTTAAGGCAGTCTGATTCAAACACCCTTATATTAATAGACGGTTTTAGGGATTCCAATTACATAGATATTATCAACAAGCTATGCCCTGAATTAAAAGAATCGGTTCCAGGCAAACTTAAGTGCCCTTCCCTTCCTTATTTGAAAAACATTATTTACATAGGGGACAAGAAACCTCCTGGAATGTTTAACTGGAACCAGCTTTATGAAATGGGCAAGTCAATTTCCGACGACCAATTGATGAAAATACAAAAAAGCCTGGATATCCATGATGTAATAAACATGCAGTATACTTCAGGAACAACAGGGTTCCCCAAGGGTGTAATGCTTACACATTATAACGTGGTAAATAACGGCAAATCCATAGGAGACTGTATGAAGTTTACCCATGAAGACAAGCTCTGCATACCTGTTCCATTTTTCCATTGTTTTGGTTGCGTTTTGGGAATCCTTGCCTGTGTCACCCATGGTTCCGCCATGGTACCCATAGATTACTTTGATCCGCTAAAAGTAATGCAGGCCATCCAGGATGAAGAATGTACAGCCGTCCACGGCGTACCCACAATGTTTATAGCCATGCTTGAGCACCCTGACTTCGGTAGATTCAGGTTTCCCAAACTTAGGACAGGTATTATGGCAGGCTCACCCTGCCCCATAAAGGTAATGCAGCAAGTGGTCGATTTAATGGGCGCCAGGGAAATAACCATTGCATACGGTCAAACAGAAGCATCGCCCGTATGTACTCAAACAAGGGTTGATGACAGCATCGAGCTAAGGGTATCTACTGTTGGAAGGGTTCTTCCTTTTATTGAAGCAAAAATCATAGACCCTGAAACAAAAAAGGAAGTACCTCCTGGAACTCCTGGAGAATTTGTGGCCAGAGGGTATAATGTGATGAAAGGTTATTACAAAATGCCTGAAGCTACCGCGCAGGTTATTGATTCTGAAGGCTGGCTGCATACAGGGGATCTTGCTGTAATGGACGAGAATGGTTATTTTAAAATAACAGGCAGGATCAAAGATATGATTATACGCGGCGGAGAGAACATATATCCCAAAGAGATTGAAGAATTCCTATATACTCATCCTGCCGTTAAAGATGTACAGGTTATAGGAGTACCGGATAAAAAATACGGTGAAGTGGTCATGGCCTGTATAATACTAAAGGAAGGTCAAACCGTCACTGAAGATGAAATAAAGCAATACGTAAGGGAGCATATGGCAAGGCATAAAACTCCTAAATATGTCAAATTTATGGATTCGTTTCCTCTTACCGCCAGCGGCAAAGTCCGGAAGTACAAGTTAAGGGAATGGGCTATAGATGAGCTGGGACTACAGGATGCCGCCAACATAGAAACTGCTTGAGTGAACATAGCTTGCATAATTTGCATAACCTGTGGAACTAAACTACAATATGAAGTAAATAATAAATATCCGGAGGAGATACATTTGAAAATTTCATTTTCTACATTAGGGTGCCCGCGATGGAGCTGGGATGAAATTGTTGTTATGGCAAAGGATTTTGGATTTGACGGCATAGAGGTAAGAGGTATAGGCAACGAAATACACGTGCCCCTTGCAAAACCTTTTCTGCCTAAAAACCTTGAAAATACGAAAAGCAGGTTAAGCAACCTGGGTTTGGAAATACCCTGCCTCACGTCTCCATGTAACCTGTCTGATAAATGCAATATTGACGCGGTTATAAAGGAAGGTAAGGAGTATATAAATTTAGCTGCCAAACTTGGCGTTCCATATGTCAGAATGCTTGGAGATCCCAATCCCCATCCGGAAGAAAATATAGATTTTAACTTTACAGTGGAAAATTTATCTATTATGACAGATTATGCCGGATCTAAAAAAGTAAAAGTACTCATGGAAACAAACGGTAAATATGCTGATTCAAACATCATGTTACAGCTTATAGATACAGTGAATAGTCCCTCTGTTGGAGTGCTTTGGGACATTCATCACACCTACAGGTTTTTCTCTGAACCTGTAACTGACACATATAATGCTTTGGGCAAGTATATTGAATTCATCCATATAAAGGATTCAATAATGATAAATGGCCAGGTTAAATACAAAATGATGGGATATGGGGATGTACCGGTAAAAGAAGCACTTTTGCTTTTGAAAAACAACGGGTATAAAGGTTATGTCTCCCTTGAATGGGTAAAACGCTGGTGTACCGACCTGGAAGAACCCGGCATTGTTTTCTCCCATTTCATAAATTATGTAAGACAAATTTTAAAGGATGGCTGACTTTTTCAAAAAAAAGCTATTATTATTAATAATTACAGCCTCTAAATAATCCTAAATATTCTTAAATTCACATAAATTCACAGCCTCTGAAACATAGATAACTCTTTAAGCGCTTCGGGAAGTTTTGGCGTGCCTCCTTCCTGTGTACATACATAACTTCCCACCCTATTGGCAAAATTGTTTATTGAATCAATATCCCAGTTTCTTATCATACCAACTACAACAGCTGCAGTAAATGCATCCCCAGCTCCCACAGTATCCACAACTTTTACCGGAAAACCCGGATGGGTTGAAATATGATTGTCGCTTAAGAGAATGCTTCCCTTTTCTCCCCTGGTTAGGGCTATTAATTTGAGGGAGTATTCTTTTCCCAGTTGTTGCAGGATTTCTATATCAGGTCCGCCAAATCCTAAAAGATTTGAGACGATAGGAAGCTCATTTTCGTTCAATTTGAAAACATTTGCATGTTTAAGTGAATTATGTATAATTTCCTTATTATAAAAATGCTGCCTTATATTTATATCGAAAACCTTTATGCAATGGTTCCCTGTATTACTTAGGACCTGAAGAATAGTATTCCTTGAGGTTTCCGATCTTTGCCCCAGTGAACCAAAACAAATGGCATCAGCTTTTTCCGCCAGTTCAAGGTAGCTCTCATCAAGGCATATGTAATCCCACGCCACATCCTCATGAATTATATATGAAGGGATACCATCTCCCTTAAGTTGAACCTCTACCGTACCTGTAGGATGAATATCATCAACCTGGATATAGCGGCTGCTGACTCCCAGAACATCAAGGGTTTCGATTATCTCTTTCCCAAGCTTATCATTTCCCACCGAACTTATTATATATGCTTCACAGCCCAGCTCTCCCGCATGGTATGCAAAATTAGCGGGAGCACCGCCCAGTTTCTTCCCTCCTGGGAGCATATCCCATAATATTTCGCCCACACCAACGATTGTAAACTTCTTATTTTCCATAGAGTTATCTCTCCATATTATTTCTCCATATTATTATAATAAATAAGACACTGTCTTCTACCTATGTAAATAATTATAACATAAATTTGTCAAAATCAACATGTACTTGTATTACCATTTCTCGGTTAAATGGCGCCAGTACCTTGTCGGCAAAAGCCTTTTATGAAGTGAAGGATTGAGCCTTTCCTTGATGGAAACATTATTATAGAAATGCTTCCAAAGTTCACGGTAAGTTTGTTCTTTTGCGTCTATTTCAGGTATTCTTTCCAAACTTAAGTCAACAATTATCCATTCCTTGCGGTTGTATAAGGCTGCCAAACACCTTCTTAAATCGTGGATTATCCAGTTTTGGTCAGCCAGGCGCTTTGAAAAGTGAGGTGCAAGTAAAGGTAATATATTGTTGTCAGGTTCTATAGGTGCATAGTAAATATTGCCTTCAAGCAGGCTGAATCGGACAAACCCCATCATCCTGTGGACTTCCAAATCCACCCTTTGCCTTATTTTATGTACTTTTAACACCCTGTCGTCTGAAAGATAAGAGTCAACCTTTGCCCCAACCTTCCAGCCAAACTTCAAATATTCATAAATTGCCGTACCATTGTCCTCTTCCCTGTCCGCCAGGTATACACAGTAAACATTGTCCAGAGCATTTTGGGAAATCTTGTCCCTGATCGAATTATAGACTTTTTTAGACTTCTCATAGTCTGTATCAATATGTACATACGTCTCTAAAAAACTCTGCTGCAGTTTTTCGATGGCTTTTATCTTTTCCGGGTTTTCCCTGCGGTAGTAAGCCACATAAATAGCTGTAAGCAGCCCCTCAAAGCTTCCATCGTATGTATAGCATAGCATAGCATTAATACCACCTTCCAATGCTTATCACACTTTTCATATTACAATTCTCCTGTTATTGCCTTAATTCTCTCTGCCTGAAGGGTTCTGTTCCCATAATCCGGACGATGAATTCTGTTCTCATAATCAAGAGGCAAAAAAGACAGTTGCTTGTATTCTTCAACCGGGTAACCCAATTTCAGGCTTTCCGTCATGCTTTCCTGCATAAGGTTCTGTCGTATAAAAGTGTCGTTCATTTCTATTCTTTTATAATACTTTCCTTTACATGTAATAAAGTATTGAGCCCTTTTCAACACAACACCAAGTTTTTTTAAATCCTCAAAATCCAGAGAGCTCACTCTCCGGGCAGTCAAAATCCGCTTGGCCGATTTCACTCCTATGCCCGGTATGCGCAAAAGCGTTTCATAATTACACCTGTTTATTTCTACCGGAAAAAGGTGTAAATTTCTTAATGCCCAATCACATTTGGGATCCAGGTATTCGTTAAAATTAGGTTGATTGGCGGATAAAAGCTCATCAGCACTAAACCCGTAAAATCTCAGAAGCCAGTCTGCCTGATATAATCTATGCTCCCTGAGAAGAGGCGGTTTTTCAATTGCAGGAAGTGCAGGATGGTTCGATACAGGAACATAGGCTGAATAGAATACCCTTTTTAAACGGTAACGCCGGTAAAGCGCCTCAGAAAGTTTGAGAATATTAATATCAGGATCCGGTGTAGCCCCAACAATCAACTGTGTACTCTGTCCTGCGGGCACAAAATATTGTGTATTTCTGTATTTGCCAGTATCCTCATTATTTTCCATTATTTTTGAACTTATAAATCCCATGGGGCCCAATATGGACTCTTTCTTTTTTTGGGGAGCAAGAAGTTTTAAACCCTCGCTTGTGGGAAGCTCAATATTCACACTCATACGGTCGGCAAGCAAACCCGCCTGTTCAATCAGGCGATAATCCGCCCCCGGTATTGCTTTGACGTGAATATACCCATTAAACCTGTATTCCTCCCTCAAAATTTTTAGTGTCCTTAAAAGAAGTTCCATGGTATAATTAGGATTTTTATATATGGCTGAGCTTAAAAACAACCCTTCTATATAGTTCCGTCTGTAAAAATTTATAGTAATATCAACTATTTCCTCCGGAGTAAAGGTCGCCCTCGGAAAATCATTGGATACCCTGTTTACACAATAGGCACAGTTATAAACACAGTCATTACTCATTAGTATTTTCAGTAGTGATATACAACGACCGTCTGTTGTAAAACTGTGGCATATTCCTGCCGAATACCCTTCTCCCAAGCCTCCTGGGGTATTCTTCCTTGAGCTTCCACTGGAAACGCAGGATACGTCATACTTTGCCCCTTCAGCTAGAACATTGAGCTTTTCCAAAGTATCCAAATGATTTCCACCGTTCCTTTCCTAATCGGCAAGTATAATTCATGTATAATTCATACCATTATGATAATATTATACCATGGAAATACCAAAAATGCAAAACATTTGTTTGGTTTGGGCGCATTTTCTTCATAAAAATAAAATGCGCCCACATTCTGCTATTTCAAAACCTGTGACACATATCTTATTATTTGTGACGCATATCTTATTATTTATGATATAATAGTCGTATAACCGCATTAACTTAAAATTACTATAAGATTACAAGAAAGACGGGTTTTTCAAAACTATAATAGGAATTAGGGGGGAAATGATGCTATGGACAAACAGGATACTAAACAGGATACTAAGTACATAGCTTATGTGGGCACATATACGTATGGTGAAAGTGAAGGTATATACATATTCAGCCTAGATACTTCAACAGGGCGGTTTGAACCCATAGGTGCCTCTAAAAAATTGGAAAATCCTTCATACCTTGCTATAGACAAAGATAATAGATATTTGTACACGGTTATGGAAATCGATGAGTTTAATGGTGAAAAGGGAGGAGCTGTAGGGTCATTTTTAATAAACAGGGAGACCGGCAAGCCGGAGTTCTTAAACTGCCAGCCTACAAAGGGAAGGGCTCCATGCCACATCAGCAATGATAGAGAAAACAAATACCTTTTTGCTGCAAACTATAGAGAAGGAACCGTATCCGTGTTTCCTATAAACCCTGACGGCAGTATTTCTCCGGCTTCGGATATTATTTACCATGAAGGTTGCGGTCCTAATAAAGAAAGGCAGGAAAAGCCCCATGTCCATTATGTAACTTTAACACCGGAAGAAAAATACCTCTGTGCTGTTGACCTTGGTATTGATAAGGTTATAATATATGAACTTGATAAAGAAAAAGTGCGCTTAATTCCTGTAAAAGAACTTTCGCCTAAAATTAAACCCGGTTCCGGACCACGTCATATGACATTTCACCCTGATGGCAGGTTTGCTTATGTTATTAATGAGTTAAGTTCGGATATCGCAGTTTTCAAATATCATTCTCCCTGCTCTTCATCCAAGTATGATTTCAGCCATAATTCAAGCCGTAATTATATTTTTGAAGAAATACAGTATATTTCTACACTTCCTGAAGAATATAAGGATATTAATTACTGCGCTGCAATTCATGTATCTTTCGATGGAAAATATCTTTATGCTTCAAACCGCGGCCATGACAGCATTGCGATATTTAAAATTGATAACTGCTCGGGTAAGCTGGAACTTATTTCCCATACCCCGACCGGAGGTAAATTCCCCAGGGACTTTGCCATTGACCCAACAGGAAATTTTCTTTTTGCAGCAAACCAAAACTCTGATTCAATTGTGTCCTTTAAAATACTGCCTGAATCAGGGAAGCTTGAACAGCTGGATTATATAACCAATGTCCCTGCTCCCGTATGTATAAAGTTTGCAAAGATATAGAAATGCTTTAGTATTTAAGGATTATTAAAGGAAATGTAAAAATAAGCCAAAAACATGAGGAAACAGAAAGGAGATATAAAAAATATAATGTTAAAAGCAGGATTCCGTTCCTTGAAATCTACCCGTTTTGCAGCTGCAATATATATTATATGCATTATACTCGTGTTCTCCGTTATCAAACCTTATGCATCCTTTTCCACGAATAATGCAGACATTAATAATGATAAGCCCTTTGACGATATCCCTGAAGACCATTGGGCGTATACATATGTCCACCATCTCAGGGAGCTTAATATAACCCGCGGTATAGGCGATAACAAATTTGGCCTTGGGCTGCCCATTAAAAGAAATGAGTTTGTCACTTTCCTGGTAAGACTTATGCAATGGGATTTGATAAATCCGGAAAAAGGAAGTTTTGAAGACAACAACGACCGTAGTACCTGGTACTTTCCCTATGTGGAAACTGCGCTTAAAAACGGGGTTATCTTAAAAGATGCCCCAAACTTCAGGCCTGATGACCCAATCACAAGAGAAGAAATGGCAATTATGATTGTAAGAGCGCTGGGATACGACAACCTGGCACAACTGCTATCCTCTACAGAACCGCCTTTTAATGATGTATATAAAAACACAGGCTATATTGCTATAGCCAAGGATGTAGGTATTGTTAAAGGTACGGGGGATGACAAATTTAACCCCGACGGTACTGCGTTAAGGGAAGAGGCTGCCGCAATGATGATAAGGATGCATGAAAAACTCTTGCACCCTTTGGAAGAATTGCATGCATTTTATGCAATAAAATCATACCCCCAGATAGATTTGATGAAATCCCTCGACTCCGTGAGTTTTGGTTGGAGTCGGTTGGAATATGATAACCAGGGTAAGCGGATTATACTGAACACCACAAGTAAAAACAATAATGAGTTTTATGTTCCCTCGGGTTATTCCACAGCTTTAAATACTGCTGCAGAAAACAGCCTTTCTACCCAGCTTATGGTTTTTTTAAAAAATGAGGTTATTCCGGAAGGACAGAATGAGAATGATGCAGGTATTTCAACTGCAGAATATATTTTGACAAACCCTGATATACGAAAAAAAGTAATAGAAATGATTAATGACCAAATTCAAATATTTAATTTCGATGGGGTAGTAATTGACTTTGAAAACATGAAGGGTGAAGTTTTAAGAAAATCCTTCAATAGTTTCCTTATGGAATTAAAGTCCATATTAAATGAAAGCGGCAAAAAACTATATGTGGCCGTCCACCCTGTGAGAAAGCCAGGACATGAATACTTTGATGCTTATGACTATAAAACAATTGGAAATACTGCAGACAAAATTATATTAATGGCTCATGACTATAATGCCAAGCAGCTTACCGATAATGAAATGGAAACGGGATACAATGTTACTCCCCTTACACCGATTGACGAAATATATTTTGCTTTAAAAGCAATCACCGATAAAGATACCGGCGTAGAAGATACAAGCAAAATACTTTTTCAAATATCTTTTGATTCTGCCCAGTGGAGGTTACAGCAAGGCAAAATTTTAAACAGGTATGCTTTAACGCCTGATTATGCATTAATAAATACAAGGTTGAAAGATAAAAACACAGAATTATACTATTCTTATACTCTGGAAAACCCTTACGCAAAATTCACCGATGGTTCCAATGGGACAGATAATATATTATGGTATGAAGATTCAAGGAGCATAACAGCAAAGATAAAACTTGCGCGCTTATTCAAGGTTGGAGGAATATCTATTTGGAGATTAGGTAATATACCTGATTTTAACAGTCCTGAAGAAATAAATGTTTACATGAATGTATGGGAAGAAATTTTAAAATGCGTTAAAGGTAAATAAGAACATTTCATAGGGTAAATGTTGAATACCGTATGCTGATATTAAAGTACGGTAAAGGGTTGCAAACCACTGACATTCGGTCATTTGCAACCCTTTCTCTTATTTGCCCTGTTTTCTGATTTGTCTTCCCAACTTTTAGCAATTTATCCCTCCAATTTTTTGGTTTTAAGCACACTTCTACTCCAATTCTACCTTATCTCTAATTTTAATCCCGCTTGCCTTCAATTTTAGCTTACTTTAATACTTACCTTTAATCTTACTTTATTCTTACTTTAATCCCAGAAGCCAGGTTGCTATAGTAAAATACGCAATTAACGACATAGCATCTACAATTGTTGTAATAAGCGGACTGGCCATGATGGCCGGATCTAGCTTTAGACTCTTTGCTGCTACAGGCAACATGCCTCCTATTACTTTCGCCAATATTACAGTAACAATAAGACTTATACAGACTGTAGTTGTTATCATAATACTAGTTTTTTCTATAAAATATAATCTTATAAAATTAACCCCTGCCAGCGCTATTCCCACTAAAACTGAAACCCTGAATTCTTTCCATATAATTTTTAAGATATCATTCAGCTTAATTTCACCCAACGCCAATCCCCTTATTATAAGGGTTGCCGCTTGAGAACCGGCATTACCGCCCGTATCCATCAGCATCGGTATAAAAGCTGTTAGGGCGACCACTGATTGAAGTAAAGCTTCATATCTCATTATAACCCTTCCGGTAAAAGTGGCAGAAACCATTAACACCAAAAGCCATAAAATCCTATGTTTGGCCAGCATCATAACATTGCTCTTTAAATATTCTTCTTCAGATGGCGCTATAGCCGCCATTTTTTGAAAGTCTTCAGTGTTTTCCTGTTCAATTACATCTACAACGTCGTCAATGGTTATAATCCCTACAAGCCTGTTTTCATTATCTACCACCGGCATTGCCACAAGGTCATACTTTTTAAATAACGATGCTATTTCTTCCTGGTCAACATGGGTATTAACAGCGATTACATTTATATCCATGACATCTGCAACTATTACATCTTCGTTATTCAATATCAACTTTCTAATGGGGATAGAACCTTCAAGTTTGCGGTTATTATCAATTACATAGCATACATCTATGGTTTCCTTATCAACCCCTGTTTTCCTTATGTGTTCCAGTGCCTGTTTTACCGTCATCTCTTTCTTTAGGTCCACATATTCTATTGTCATTATACTGCCGGCAGAGTTTTCGGGATATTTCAGCAACTGGTTAATCAACTTTCTCGTATTCTCATTAGCATTTTTTAAAATCTTTTTTACAATATTGGCCGGCATTTCTTCTAAAAGTTCAATTGTATCGTCAAGAAAAAGCTCATCAATAATATATTTAATTTCCTTATCGGTAATAGATTCAATAATTGTTATAGGACAGAATAATTTTCAGTAAAAGCAATATTTTAAGACAATTTAATCTTCAGTGACATATTCCAGCATGGAAAATAGCTGGTACAAAATCATTACAGTATTTTATCAGGTGCAATTAAGG
>JABUEW010000090.1 GCA_013314855.1 Bacillota bacterium
GGTGGAAGGTTTTCCGGATATCAAAGGGCTGGCAGCTATATGAGGTGCAGCCGCTGCCGTAGCTGTAGCGGATCAGCTTGAAGAAGGCGGCGGCGCGTTTTACGTCCGACATGGTCGCGTTTTCAATGAGAATCGCTTTGATTTCCTCAAACTGCGGCTCGGTCAGATAGATCTGCGCCAGTTCCAGTTCCTCGTTTAAGTATTCATTGGTGAATTCCTCCTTGAGCAAGTATTTTTTCAATGCGGCAAACTCATCTCTGCCGTTTAGCGGCAGAAAATTCAGTTCCTTTAGCAGAGCCAAGGGGCGTTCTTTCACACACAGGAACAAATTGGCAAGGTCGGTGTTGTAGTCATTATAGACCTCCATGCTTGCATCCGGTTTCCTGCCGAAGAGTACCCAACCGCCGTCGCCAAAGACCTCAATGTATCTTCCATAATCTTTGGGCATCCGCTGATAAATAAGTTCGCGCAGGGCCTTTTTGCCGCCGACCCAGCTGATAATGCTGTTCAATCATCCATCACCTCCTTGGCCTGCTGATCCTGTCCATATCGGTCCGCATACAGCTCCCGTCTGTACTCCAGCAGATAAAGCCGACACCAGGATAGGGACAGCCTTTGCAGCGCTCGGTGTCTTTTGGCAAGGGTACGTTGTGAATTTTTCTTGGTGGCGCAGGATCGCTGCCGGTTTTTTTCTCCTGTGTTTTTGTGTCTGTGTTCATAGTTCAGCTCCTTTCCGGCAACAAAAAAAGACGCTGCCTATTCAGATAGCACCTCATGCTTGTATGCCTTTAATAAAAAAATAGCGGCATGCATTTCTACACACCGCCCATCTTAGGAATTTCATCTGGCTCATCTTCCACATATTCATATTCGCCGGTGCTTTCATTGTAGATATATCCTGCTTCGGCAAGGTCTATATCAAGAATACTTGCCGCCAGCTCAAGCGCCTCGGCAGAACCGCCTTCTGGTGTAAAGCAACTTAGGGTTTTGCCGCCTTTAAACTCTGCCTTGCCGGTATTATAGCCAAAGTCCTCATCAGCCCATTTGTAGTCAAAACGGATATCGGGAAACATAGAGGACAGCTTTTCTATCAGTCCGTTGATACTGCTCCATGCGGTTAAGAATTTTACCGTGCTGCCGTCAAAATTCTCTGCGGTACGTTCGTCATAGCCATAGCTGTTCCATTTCGTTCCCCAATTTTTTATGCTCCAGTCATACCAGCAGTTTTCAGCGCCGTACTTTTCAATCTCCTCCCTGCCAAGATTGCCCCTGTAGATGTGTTCCGGCATCGGTGTAATTTTATTGAAGTCAATGCTGCCCGTTCCAATCTCATCATTTTTGATGGCTTCAAACATTGCTCTGACTTTTTTCTTATCACCATGTGCGGTGAGTATGTTTGTAATATGATTTGGCATACTATATTCCTCCCATCGTCTGTCCGTTAAAGTTTTGTTCAGTTCCCTGCTTCAGCTCCTGTTCCGGCTTGATAAAGAAATTCTTGCTATCCCAAAAGCTGACGTAGATCTCGCCGCAATGAATCTTGATACCTCTTTGTTCAAATCCTTCACCCCAGCCGTCGGAATACTGTCCAGTGAAATAATCTGCGAGTATGGACATTTCAGACTCGGTCAGCTCACCATAAACCTCAACCACCATAACGCCCCACAGCTCGCCGTTGTATTCTTCAACGGTAGGATGGGCGCTGTAGACCTTTTCAGCCAGCGCCTTGTCCCTGTCGAAGTAAACCATTAAGCCTCGCTGTCCCTCATTTGGAAGTTTTTCTTTTTCAATAGCCTCCAAAATTTTATCCATGTAATACAGTGCTTCTGCCGGTGAGAGTTCTTCGAGCATATCGTCCGCACCGCACTCTCCGTACTCATAAGACGGATAAATTTTCACAAATAAGGGACTGAAAAATCTTAGGGTTTGCTTTTCCTTGACGGTGGTCTGTTTAGGACTGTCACCGGTTTTCACAACGTAGCCGAGACTGGTATATGCACCGGCATTGTTTGCTTCATACTCAACACCTACCCGTTCATAATCCAAATAGGGCCATGCACTTTTAGGGATTTCAACCTTGCCGCTCTCCACGAGATAGACGCACTGCAGAGAATATCGCTGCATCCCTGTCGGACATTTTCTCAATTTTTGACCCCAGGATGTCAAGCTGTTCGAGGGAGTCATGCTCATGGATGTACCGCTTGAGGTTTGGGATAGAAGATTGGACATCAGTGATGCAGATGGCAACTGTTGTGCCAAATTCACCATGGGGAGTGAGCTTTTCAAAGACAGCGAGCTTTTCTCCGGTGTCGGACGGCAGGGACAGCCACTCGCCATGCGCCTTATCCTTGATGTTTGAAACCAATACTTTTAACATTCTTTTTCCTCCAATCTTTTAAATGTAGGCATTAAAATTGACAACAAAAAAAGCGGCGGCATCTTATTTCTAAAATACCACAGCTAATTTGCTAATAGGGGATTCCTTATTTGGTTTTAGCTGTATAGTAGACGAAACAACCGGGTTTTTATCAGCGGTTTATCATCGTTTTTACCCCTCAAAAACTGCCCTTCAAAATCGCCGGAAAGCCTTATTTCATGCGGCTTTCGGCACGTTTTATCAGAACTATGCACTCAACGTGCCTTGAGCGGTGAAAAGCGATTAAAAGAAAACACCAAAATGGGAACCGTGCCAAAATAAGCAGGTTCCCATTTTGGTTTAGATTTGCTTTTTTTCTACTTAGTCAAGGTAATTTCTTTATTAACTGCTGCGTCCTTAGCAACTAATCTCAGTACTATAGTATTACCACTCACATCTACGCTGTGGTGTTGGTCACAGCCTCATCGGTCAGGTTAGCTGCATCGTTGCCAGCAATGTCCTGAATCGGGTTGGTCCCAGCTGTGTAGCTTACGGTCACGGTGTCGCCCGCACTAACTGCCGCAGCCAACGTCAGCGTTACGGTGTTACCGCTTACAGCCACGTTGTTTACGTCAGCTGCAGAACTGTTGACCAGCACTTCAAAGTCAGTTGTATCAGGTACGGAACTTTCGTCCAGAGCCTCATTATAGGTCAGGGTCAGAGTTGCTCCGTCTACAACTGCTGTCTGCAGTTCAGGGGCTGTGGTGTCCGCTGTGTTGTTGTTCACACTCTGATCAGTCAGGTCAGCTGCAGTGTTGCCAGCAATGTCCTGAATCGGGTTGGTCCCAGCTGTGTAGCTTACGGTCACGGTGTCGCCCGCATTAACTGCATCAGCCAGCGTCAGCGTTACGGTGTTACCGCTTACAGCCACGTTGTTTACGTCAGCTGCAGAACTGTTGACATTTACTGTAAAGTCAGCTGCATCAGGTACGGAACTCTCGTCCAGAGCCTCGTCATAGGTCAGGGTCAGGGTCGCTCCGTCCACTGCTGCCGCCTGCAGTTCAGGTGCTGTGGTGTCCGCTACTTCCACGGTCACGGTCACTGCTTTGGCCGGCATGGTGAAGGTGTATTCCTGACCTGCTGTTACTTCTGTTACAGTTACTGCCTGGCTATCTGCATCTACTACCGTGATGGACTTGAACTGCTTGCCGGATTCTATATTGGCAATGGTTACGGTGACGGTTTCACCTGCTGCTGCAGTGGTTTTATCCACGGTTACTTCAGCAGCCCCGCCTACTACAGAGGCTACGTTTACCGCATAGGTTGCTTCGATTAGTTGCATTTTGATTTTACCATCGGCATTATCGGTGTAGACGGCGTAGAAGTTTCCATTAAGGTGTACGATAGATACTGCGTTGCCACTTACGACAATATCACTAAATGTCTGCGGTATGCCATTATAGTTGGTTTGCAGTTTTGTAGAGTTTGTTCCACCTACTACAATGTTGGTCCCGTCTGTGTTAACAGAGCTAACTGATGTGCCTGTTATGTCTTTTGTGTTGGTAAAGTTTATGGTGGTTCCACTTACGGTAAGTTCTGATGTTTTGAAGCCAGTTTGTTTATAGAGAGCTACTACTTTATTACCGTTTGATGCTAAGCCATAGATGTCAAATATATCGGACGAAGAAATTGTTGTATTACCATCGCCAAGATTAGATTTAACTACTATCGAATAGGTTCTGTCATTTCCACCCATCCATGTTTGATAAGTATATTTGTGTGCCATAATAAAGTAGTTATCTTCAGCATCTATAGCTATAAGAGAACCTTTGTCGAATCCTTCTGAATATCTATCAGCTCCTCCGTAATAGTCTAGATAGCCTTTAAATATTAAGGTTTTTTCAAAACTACCTGACCTATTTGTGGCATACATAATATCTGCTTTGTCTGTGTAATCACCCGTATTCCCCATTGTATCCGTATAGGTGATGTGTGCATATCCGCTGCTATCCACAGCAATATCCGGCTTAGAACAGGTACCACCATAATTACTTTCTATCAGCACTTCTTCTGTCCAATCACTTCCGTCATACATCTTATAGCCGATTTTACCTGATGTGGTGTAAACGACATGGGGCTTACCTGTGCTGTCAACAACCATTTTGCCTTCTGTACCAGTGCCTATCAGGGTTTCGCTTCCCCATGTACCACTTGTATCTGCTTGGTTATAGTAGATATTTCCGTCTCTTGTGTAAAGGACTCCCGTAAAGTCAGAACCAGCGTCGGCATCAAGCAAAGTGCCATTTGGAATCACTGGTGTTGTGTCGCTGATTATAATAGTCAGGATCGCTGGGTCACCTTTGTCAAACTCAATGCTGAGGGCCACATTGCCATCAGCCTGCGCCGCCAGGTATTCCTTCTTGATGGTTACCACGTTGTCTGCCACCGTGTAGTCGGTGTTTTCTGTCAGAGCAGTCTCACCGTTCTTGATAGCAACCAGCGTGTTGCCGTTCAAGGTCATGGTTACTGCAATGTCTTTGTAATCAGCACTGGATGTGTTCTTGTCGAAGGTAGCCGTAGTCGGTTCGATGGTGCTGTCTTGTATTTCCTGGGCTTTTACGGTTACTGTAAATTGCTTGGTATCACTTGCACTGCCGCTGGTAATGGTGGCGGTCAGGGTTACTGTAACGTCACCGCTGCCTGCCGCAGGCCTGGTTACTGTGCCGTCAGTTGCAACTACACCCGTATTACTGGATGCCCAGATGATGCTACAACCTGCGCCGTCAGGTATGCTGGTGACAAGGTTCAGATTAACTGTTACATTGTCCAGGGCAGTGTTGCCCCCTTTGATGACTTCTTCCGTCAACGCAGCCTTGTCTGCCGCTACAGCTTCAGCAACGGTAACAAGTCCCGCTATCGCATCATTAATTGCCGTTGTCTTTGCCACAACTTCTGCGTTTGTGATCTCCGGCATTGCCAGTGCTGTTTCTAATACTGCCCAGCTCTCTGCTGTGTAGTCGGTTTCGGTCAAGGCTGCCGCTGCTACTTTCGCTGCTTCAAGGTCTGCCTGGCCTGCGAATACTAGGCCTGCCTTTGCGGTGCCGATTGCTGCCGCTGCTGCATTAACATCTTCCGGTGTTGCATTTGCGTCTGCTTCAACAGCAATAGCCGCTGTTATTGAAGCTGTATAAGCATTCCAGCTTTCTGTTGTATAATCAGCCTCAGTCAGAACATATGTTGTTCTTGCTGCTCCATCAGAATACTCAGCATTTATGGCTGCTGTCAGGGCGGCCTTGTCTGCCGCTAACACAGCAGTCACTTTATAATAAGCCGTTTTTCCGCTCTCAGCCACAACAACGACAACAATAACATCGCCTGGGCTAACAGTTTTGGTCGACAATAATTCTGACGGCACAGGGTTTAATAAATCATTGACATAAACTTCCGCCCTTGCCTTGGCATCATTCGTTGTAATCGTTATACCGGTTACTGGCTCTGTAATGGATAAGATCGCCCCTTGTTCAGTGTTCGGATTATCGACGTCAACATTGCCCAAAGCCAGCACATTTGTACCACCAACTTCGAAAGTTGCTAAAGTGGCGTCTGTGCTTATAGTCGGCATCTCACAACTGTCACTGATCTCCCAAGCTTCACCGTTGAAAGTGCCTTTGATCTCTGCATATACCCATGTATGAACATCAGGGTCAAAACCAACAAACATACCGTCCAGGCCAACTCCGCTGAAGATATCAGCCAGGTCTTCATCATCAAAATAAATTACTGTACCGCCGCTTTCCAGAACTGCTTCTAACTCCGGTATATTATTCTCAATAGAATCCACCTGGTAGTCCAGCATCTGCTCCAAGGTGGCATAGACATCTGATGTTACCGACTCGCCTGTGGTCAGGTAAATCTTCGAGTTAGCCAGGTCAAGCCCATAAGCATCCACCAGGTTGTCCCATACAATATCGTTCCCGTACTGGTCCTTGAAGCTGCTCATATCTATGTACAGGCTGCCTTTTGCGGTGCCCAGTTCGAAAGAAGCCGGTTTATCAGGCGTCACTGCCACTGTAAAGGTGCGTGTGCCGTTATTGTAGCCAGTCTTGGCTGCCGTTACGGTAATGGTGGCATTTCCTGCGGTTTCTCCTGCCGTTACCGTAATAGTATGTCCGCTAACGCTGACCGTTGCTGTTTCTGTATTATTTGAGCTTGCAGTTACGGTTGCGTCTGTCGGGTTGGTAGTGACAGCTACATCGGTTGAGTGACCAGCAATGAGTGTAACATTACTAATAGCATTGACAGTCACTGTCGGTGTGCTCGACCCGCCTCCGCCGCCAGAGCTGCCGCCAGTTGTACCTGTGCCAACTGTCGGAGGTGTTACTCCAGTTGCCACTTCCTGGCTTTGCGGTTTGGTCTCAAAGCTAACGCCACTAACATTGACTTCAGCTTTTTGGATCGTGCCCTGGCCGGTGACAGATACCTTGCCGTCTGCTACCAGAGTGGTAATAGTTGTACCTTTTTCGGTTGCTACAGTTACATTATCAGCTTTAACTTCCAGGGTTTTAACTTCTGTGTTTTTATCCGCGCTAAGGGTTACTTCTTGGTTTTTGACCTCGATGGTCTCCACCTTTGCTCCAACAAGAGTTACTACAAGCTTACCTTCAACTTTCTTCTCAACTACTACGTCAGTGAAACCTTTACCGTTAAGATTTGTTTCTTCTACTTTAACACTGGACTGAGCCACTAGCTGCCCTACTTCTGCGTTTCCGGAAGCAACCAGTCTTACCGTACCGTTTACTTTAAGGACAACGGCTTTCTTGAGGATGGTGTCGATCAGATGCACGCTGTTGGCGCCGCCACCGTATATGTAGGAAGTGCCTTTGACGGCAACATTTTTCAAAGTAACACTGCCCTCACCAACAGCTTTGTCAATGGTTAAATCGCCTTCGATTATGGTGTTCTGTAGAGTTACGCCTTCCGTTTTAATGATAACATTACCTTTTACTATGGTAGTATCATCTGCCGGGCCGTAAACCCCTGCTTTATCATAAGTTACGGTCATAGCCTCTGTTGAAGCCAAGGCTTTGTTTAAAGCCACTACCGCTTCGGCCCGGGTGATGAAGTTCTGTGCCCTGAAGCTGCCGTCGGGATAGCCGCCCATGATGCCAGCTCTGGCTGCTGCGCCGACTGCTCCTTTGCTCCAGGCGGGGATGCCAGCTTCATCGGAAAATTTTGACGCAGCGTCAGAATCTGCAGCAAGCCCTTTTATTCGCATGATAACTGTTGCTGCTTCGGCCCTGGTAATAGGATTATCCGGCCGGATGGTGCCGTCCTCATAGCCACTGATGTAGCCGGCGGTTTTGGCTTTTGCAACAGTGTCGTAAAACCACGCGCCGGCAGGCACGTCTTTATAGTTTATGGCTGCCTTTTCACTATAACCAAAAGCACCGTTAACCAGGGACATAAACTCCGCCCGAGTAACATTTTTATCGGGCTTAAAGGTCCCGTCCGGATAGCCTTTGACGAGTCCCTTTTCTACCCAGTCTGTTATTTGCGCTTTCGCCCAGTGATTATCAATGTCCGAAGGCGCTGCGGCAGATGCGCTGACAGGTAGCATCGCTAAAAGCAATGCCGCAAACACGAACAGCGCTAAGCATTTCTTTACTTTCCATTTCACACTAATCATCCTTCCCGTATTAAAATTTTTATTTTATTTTGCAAACCCATCATTTGTTCAGCATCAACACATAGGTAAGTTCAGCCCGGTTACATGTTCCTGTCTTTTTATATATGTTTTTGATATGCGTCTTTACTGTATTTTCAGATAAATCCAAAGTTCTTGCAATCTGCGCATTGTTCTTGCCCTGAACAAGCCCATCGATTATTTCCGCTTCACGTTTTGAAAATTTAAACTTGTAATCTGCCACAATCTGCTCCTCATTACAAAACTCCATAACTACGATATATTTACGGCTTTTGTTTGCTCTTTGATTATTTTTACTAAAAATATCGATTTTAAGATCGCCATTTGTTGTTTTCAACATTTTTGAAGCAAAAAGGATATTGTCTGCATTATTCGAACTTTGATCGTCAAGAAGATCAACGCATAGCTCCTTGAGGTGGTAAAGAACACTTGAGCCAAATATCGTTGGTGTCTTCAGCATTTCAACCCCTATGACATTACCGCCAATAAGGCTTAAATCCTCGTCAAACATGCACATGCCCCTCTGGGTATTGGGCTGGTTATTGGTTTCAATATACTTGACCGCAGTAATAGTATGAATGATGTGAAAAACTGTTGATACATGGGGCTTGAGGAGGCGGAGTACAAACATGTCCTCATCGTCAAAATCCGGTTTCTCCTTGCTCCTGTGCAAGTAGATTTCGCCCAGAAACTGACCTTTATTGACAATACGCACGCACACGATGTAAAAATCTTCCTGTGAGGCGAGGAAACTGCTGCGAGGTTCATCAGTTATCTGAACGATGCCGTGACTGTAATCGACAGCCTTGTATACATAGACGTCAGTGTCGGCAGCACCTTCCTGGAACTGGCTTAGAAACTCTTCCCGCCCGGGAAAGCCCTGCTTTTTATAATAGTTTTCGATCGGACCGCTGATGTACGGTTTGAAAAAGCTGCAATCCCTGCTGATGCCGCAGAAAAACATGCCGCTGTCATACATGACAACCTCGTGGAGCCCCATAATGGCCAGCTTGAGGAACTCCATAAAGGAAAAGCATTCATATGCTTTGTTTATAAATGAGTTCAGCTTCATTAACTTCTGATTATCCATACATCCCTTCCTTTCATTACATTTCTCCTTTAGTGAAAAGATATTCCCTGCACATGGCATCCGTCATTGCATAGATGCATTTTTCGCGGGAGATTCTTGAAGCAAATTTATCAGGATATTTAAAAGCTCACCTCCCGACATTGTTTCTATAAAAATTCTATCCCCGTCGGTATCGATATACAGCAAATTATGCATACCGCAAAAAATTACATAACTTTCAGAATGTAATGCCGCAGCGGGCGAAACCAATCTTCCATAGCTGATGTTAAACACATATTCCGGGATCAAAAATGTATTGGCAAGCTCCAATGCTTCATTCATCAAATAATAGTTACCACCTTTTTCTTCGACAAATTTTTTCTCATTAAGCTCATCAAGAACATCCGGCAGATCCCCTTCAGACAAAGAAGCTGAATTTGCAAGATTCTTTAAACTTTTGACAAACCACATAAGGGATTCACCGCTGTTTGCCCTGGCCGTTATATCACCCGCACTAAAGTTTATGGCTTTCGGTTCTCCCGCAAGTGCAAGCAGAGCAGCGGCGCGATACAAATCGACAAGTGCAAGAAAAACAAGAGCTGCTTTTGGTGAAAGCATTGTCCGGAAGGGAACATTGACAAACCTGCTGCTTCCAGTAAATTCTTCCATAACAAAGCCGGCCTCCTTGGTCATGGCAGGAAATGTAACTGCAAAATAACCTGCTCCGCTATCTACAGAACAGGAGGCTTCCCCTTGAAAATAGGTAACCTTATCAACGGGAGCCATGGTTCCAAGGATTCTTATCCTTGAAAAGGCCTCAGCATTGGAAATCACCTTAAAAGCTGCAAGAGCCGAAGGTTGAATGGTGCCGTCATGGAAAATTACTCCTTGAGAAATTAGCTCTTCCTTTTCTTTTTCGTTAAAATCCTTAGCGTATTTTTCGAATACGGCAAAAGGCGAAAGGATATTTTTGTCGTCAAAAGCTTGCGCAAGCCATCCAAACCCTGCCGGAGAAATTTTATAAGTAACAGTCATTTGTATACCTCCCCCAATTTTAATCAACAACGCCGATTGTTTTTCCTAAATTATCCACAATTGTTTCCTTAATAAAATCCTTGGTTTTATCACCGACACCTTCTCTGATGACGGTTTTAGTTAAGCCTTTTGTTAACGGGTTATTGTTATAAATTTGACCCAGGCTGTAGTCATGGACATCAACGGATGAGCCTTTGGGAATTGGTAGTTTTGACTTTATCTTGTCCAGTCCTGCATCTGCCGCCGAATCAATTACCCCTTTCCCAAGACCCTTTAACCCGCCCGTTAAAACATCTTCGCCCTTAATGCCTGCATCCAGAGCTCCTTGTGCTCCTTCATTGGCAACGTTAACTATGGCTGATTTGAAAGGGTTTTCTCCAAACTTGTCTTTAGCTACTTCGGTGACCGCACCGATAAAACCCTTAGCCAGGTGTTTGCCGGCGTTTTTGGGGTCCGCCATGCCTTCCCCCATGCCGCTTGCGATGCTTTTGCCGGATTTATAGAGCAGCTTAATTTGCTGCCCTGCAGGACCGGTAACGTGCGAAAGACCTTCAATAGCCATATCGGCACCAAACTGTACACCCTCGGCGGCTTTGGTTGCCAGGTCCCAACGGGCAGCAGCTTTCATGGCTTCCTGAAACTCTTCTTCTGCTTGTTTCATTGCCAGCTCCAACTGTGCTCTTTTTTCCCTATCCGCTAAAGCTTTGGCAAATTCTATTTCCGCTTTTTTCCTCATATACTCTTTTTGAATTTTGTCAAATTCCGCCCCCGGCCCTATAACGCCTCTGTCCCGGGCAGTATATTCGATGCTGGCATTGTTTTCAGCCAGCGTTTTGCCAAGTTCCTTCTCCCGCTCATCAAGTTGTTTCAATCTTTCCTCTATGTCTTTGACATTATAGCCTTTTTCACCATAGCCTTTGAGCGTTGCCTCCAGCAATGCCCGCTCCTCTTTTACGGCAATATAGTCAACCTGCCTTTGCCTGATCCATTCATTTTTTGATTCAAGTTCTGCCTGCTTTTCCGCTTTCTCAACCTGAATCAGATATTTTTCATAGTCCTTTTGCTTTATTTCGTTTTCAAGATACTTCATGTACTCATCATATTGGGCTTTAAGCTTCTCATATCCAGGATCTTTCTTGTCTGCTGTCTTTTCCGACTCTTCCCACTGTTTTTTTATTTCTTCAAGCTGGGATGCCAGACTTTTTCTTTCTTCTTCAAGGTTTTTTTCCGCTTCACTATAGCCTTCCATGATAGCTTTGCTCTGATATTCTGCCTCTTGACCGACAGCCTCCGCAATTTTCTCTGCCACATCAACTGTATCCCCGATAAGCATTTCTTTAACGGCGTTAGCCATAACAGTAATGGCTCCCGTAGCAATCAGCGTGCTTGCCGTATCCACTAAAACAATACCGAAGCTTTCACTGGAGGAATTTGTCACAAAATCGATTTTAATCTTCATTTTCTCACCTCAATCTCACTTTCTTATCTTTGCACAAAACGATTTCAGGTAAGACCGGACACCCACCTAGACAATGTTCGTAATTACGGCAGTCATTACATGTATGAAAAAATGCATTTCGAAATTTATCAAATTCTTCGCTGTTCCAGGCTTGTTCGATACTGTTATTTTCGAGGTCTATTCCAAACTGCAGTCTTGTTTCGAAGCTGCAGGGGTAAAGCTTGAAATCCGGCGAAATATACGCTGAAAACCTTGCAGCCTCACAGGGTTCAATAGTAGAAGAATGGATTTTGCTCGTAAAGCTCAAAAGCGCAGGAACACTGCAGCTATCAAATCCGGCTTTATTTGCATTTTCGGGCAGATCAAAAAGAGAGAAAAAATGTTTCACACGCTCATCACAAACGGAGAGCATATTCTCTTTTCTCCCCTGGCCCACGGGTTTATGCAGCAGAAAAATAATGCGATTGATGCCTTTGGGATATGTTTTGTTGCAAATCATCTCTATGGCTTCATCTATTGTTGAACAATTGATGCAATAATGAATATTTGTTTTTATACCGGCAGACAGCAGCATATCAATGGCCCGTATTGTGTATTTACTCCTATACCAGCTCACGGCAACCGCTCCACAATACTGCTTTATAGCGGGTAATAAATCTTTATTCAGGCCAAATCCCGATGTGGTAAAGTTTGGAACAATGCCGTTTATACGGGCATAATGCAGCATAGCGACAAAATTTTCGTGCATGTCCGGATCGCCTCTGCCCCCAAGAGCTACTTGAAAGGTTCTGCCTTTACATTCATCGATGATCCTTTTAAATTTATCAAATGGCATATTTTCCTGTTCAACAATAAGTCCGTTTTGATAGCATTCAACTCCAGACTTGATACAAAGACCGCTCTTCCCATGGGCACAATGCCCCATGATGCCAATATCCAATAATTCCGGAAAACTTGCCCTAAAAGGATCAACTCCTGTATCATTTCCGTCTTTATCGTAAACATTTGAACGAATACTAAAGCCGGTTTCCTGGTTAAATACGCTAACATAATTATATCTGCGGTCAACAATGGTAATCATTTCGTCTCCCTCTGCCTCAATGCCAGAGGCATTAAAATCGCAACGGCAATCAATACTCCGCCAAGTATATAACCTCCATACATAAGCTTAAACAAAATAAGCGGCGCATCAAGCAAAAGTCCTGCTACGAAACCTGATAAAAGTATATAAGTATGATCGTCGGTGTAAGTATATTGTCTTTTCATGATGCGGGAAATATCCCTGCTTGCAAGCCTTGCAAATTTAAACATCCAGTTTTTTCTACTCTCACCCATGACGTAGCTAACCGCAAAGGAAATAACAAGAGCTACAAAATATTTGTCTATCTTGTTGCGCGCCCCGGGAAAACGGCTGTAGCTGGCAAAATTATTGGCAATGATGAGTCCTGCGCCGCCTCCCGTTAAAAGAAGCGAATATGCCTTCTCCTGTAATTTCAGATACGCTCTTTTGAATTCCGGTGCAACTTGCTTAATAGGACTTATTGCATTAGCAAATCCCTGATTTTTAATTTTCAGAAACAGCCTTTTGCCAAATGTGAAAATAATGACCCAGAAGATTGTCTTCGGTATTATATTGTTATAGGTCGCCGTTAAAAAAATAATGGCTGTTACAAAGGAGGCAATAAGCCCGGGCAACTGCCATGTCTTAATTGGCCAAAAAATCAAATTGACTGCTAAAACTATTCCTGATTGAATTAGCAACTGCCCGACCATTTTCGGCACAGAATTGATTCCTCGCCTGAATGATTCAATTAACCAGGAGGCCAGGGTCTCCTCCTTTTCCGGTGTTGCCGCAGCAGATTGATTATTTTGCAGGAACGGCGAATCTACCGGCTTTATAGGCTGTACAGGCTGCGGTATGCGCGGTAAAAAACTCTCCAGTTCAACCATATTACCACCCTCTCTGTGTTTATTTTTTTGAAACGGCTCCTCGGCAATCGCTCCATCCCGTACGGCTTTCATTGCCATGATAGATGCGATATTGGATTCTCAAACGTTAATGGTAAATCCTTCTTGCATTACATTTTTTTCTTTATTATACTATAATAAAGTTGGAGTTCCGTGCATATCACCCGAACGGGTGAAATCTTAATTTCTTTTAAATTTTCTATTACTGTTTGGGAGGAAATTAAAATGCCGGAATATATGACTTTAGCCCTGCCGCAAACTAATTGTTTTTTCATTAAAGCAAAACATGGATATTTGCTGGTTGATTGCGGAAGAGCACAGGATAAGGGCAGTTTTTTGCAGGCCATCAACAAGATTGGGGTTTCGGTAACCGATATATCTTATCTGTTTTTGACCCATCACCATAATGACCACTGCGGGCTGCTTGATTTTTTATTGAAGGCAAACCCTTCGTTGCGGGTTATAATGAGCAGTAAATGCGCAGAATACCTGGCTGCGGGCATCCACCAGAAACACGTGAATGAAAGGTACGCAAATACGGCGTTAGACTTTATTATCGGTACTTACACGAGAATTAACAAAAACTGGTCGGAAACTTATAAACCATATTATTATCGTAAGGAAGACATTATTATTGAGGTTGATGACGACAGTATTCTGCCCAAACTTGGAATTAATGGAAAAATATTGATGACTCCGGGGCATACCGAGGACTGTATTTCCCTTGTTACAGGGCAGACCGCTTTTGTAGGGGATGCTGCCAGGAATACTCTTAACTTTGCCGGCATGCCATATTATCCGATACTTTTATATGATGCAGATATATGTCGTGCAAGCTGGAAAAAGCTTGTAAGTGAGGGGGTGAAAAAGATATTCCCGGCACACGGCAAACCTTTTGATGCCTCCCAGCTGATAACCATAGGAATTAGTCAGATGGAGTCCAGTCAATCAAAACCCAAGTAATTGCTGATTTTCAAACCTTAACTCTTCATTATACATGTCAGAGTTATCAACCATGGCATGACAAACAGACGTGCAAAATGTTCGTGAAAAACGATTCCAGCAAATGTCTTCATTACTATTCTAAAAATAATCAATAACAAAATTTTTCTTAATATCAATGAAGTCAGCCCATTTGTCATTGACATTTTATTTGTCATGAATTAGTGACAAAATTTTTATATCAAAAATCCAACACAGCAAAAATATGGTATAATGTCAGTAAATGAGGAGGTGACAACTATGCCGTTTAGCCACCGGCTTAATCTTTTAATGAACACTTTCGGTGTATCCAACAGCCGACTGGCCAGAGTTTTATCATTAGATGCTTCTCTTGTCAGCCGCTGGCGCACAGGGGCGCGCACACCTGCAAAAGACAACACTCATATTGCAGTAATTGCATCCTACTTTGCTGAAAACGCAAAAATGGATTATCAAAAGGCAGCCTTATGCGAAATAATGGGCCTGCCTGCGGATAAATGCGTAAAAGAAACTCAAAAGCTTGCTGAATTTTTATATAGTTGGCTTTGCGATGAAGCTTTGCCTGACACAAAACTTATCACCAGGTTTCTTGATAATCTGGATATGTTCAGGGTAACAAAAGGTTCTTTGCCTCCTGTCAATGAAGGGAAAGCCGTCCCTGCCGGTATGGTGCTTAAGTCAGAAGTGTTTTACGGCATAAATGGCAAACAAAACAGTATTATCCGGTTTTTGTCAGCAGTGGGGGAACATAAAAAACCCTGCACCCTGCTCTTATACAGCGACGAAAACATAGAGTGGTTTGCCGGGGACCGGCTATTTCTTGCAAGCTTTGTTCGACTGCTTGTCGAAGTCATATCTAAAGGAAACAAAATTAAAATTGTACATACAATAAGCCGTGATATGTCCGAGATGTTTGCGGCAATTGACTTTTGGCTGCCTTTATATATGACAGGAGCAATCGAACCCTACTATTGTCCCAGATACCGGGAGCATTATTTCAGGAGGACTATGTTTATAGCTTCGGGTGTTGCTGCAGTGGTATCAACAACCCTGTCCGGCTGGGAGAAAAATGCAGCAAACCTTTTTTGTACCGACCCAAGGTTAATTGAGTCACTTACCGGTGAATTCAACGAATACCTTAATATGTGTCGTCCGCTTATGAGCATATTTGCCTCCAGCACTTCACCTGAGCTTGCCAATCTGCTGACGGAATTTGAAGAGCAGCCCGGCGATTGCTTCGTTTTATCCAACACCCTCTCTGCCATCACCATGCCGGAAGGGCTTTTTGATCGTTTGCTCAGCCGCGCCGGTGCAGACAGCAAAACAAAAGAAAAAATGCTCTCTGTTCAGAGAGCAAGGTACAAGGTTTTTGCAGCCAATCTCAAACACCACAATTATACCGAAATCGTATTCCTGCCATCACCCGAGGAAATAACAACAGGCCGTATTCCCGTAGAACTGCCGGAGCTTCCGGGAGGCACAACCCTCTGTTATACCCCGCAGGATTACAGAGAACATCTTGAAAACATCATCGGATTACTTAACCATTTTGACAAATTCAGTTTTTTCATTTGCCGGCGCGGTCCCAACCGGAACATCCACCTGGCCGTGAAGGATGAAATAGGTGTAATCGTTACAAAAACGGACGCTCCGATTACGGTTTTTGCCTTCAACCAGCAGAACATGACAAATGCTTTCTATTGCTATCTTGAGGATTTTATCAACAACATACCCCAGGCGGAACGGGATAAAAAAAAGGTAATTGAAAAACTTTCGAGTCTGGCAGGCAGCTTGAGTAATGAATGCTGACGGGCATGGTTTTTAACTTCAAAATAGGCGCCTAATTGATAGGTGCTTTTTTCTCAAGAGCTATCTACACTATAATACCTCCCTCAAGCCCCGCCTTTAAAACAAATACCACTTCAACCAGAGACTTTACCCGTATCTGCCCCACTAGTGCCGCAAACAGCTCCTCATCGAATTCCTGCACTGCATCCCGCTCCCGAAGCATTTTTTCAATCTCCCGAACCCTTGAAAGAGCATCTTTCCGCTTAAATTCCGCCTGGGTAAAAACCGCACGCTGCTGCCTAAGTTCATCCATCTCATTGGTTATCCTGGCATATTCCTCACCATAAATATCCGCATCAAGATTGGCCTTTATATTCAGCTTTACCAGCCTCTCCATTTCCTCCCGGAGTTCATCCAGCCGTTTATCAATAGCAGTAACATTAACAGAATTGGCCCTCTCTGCAAAAACTTTTTCTATATTTCCAAGCATTCTCGATATAAACTTATCTTTGTCTTTTATCTGCCGATTGACCATCCTGACAAAGGCTTTCTTCAGCTTTTCCTCGTCCACCGTCTTCATGCTGCAGCCTTCCGGCCCCTTTTCATCCCGGTTCCTGCATACCCACACATACTTTTTGTACTTCTCCCCCTGTCCCCAGCGGACTCTCCGGAAACGTGAACCGCACCCGCCGCAAATAATCTTTCCTGAAAAGGCATACTTGTTGCTGTGCCTGCTGCGGTTTTCATCGGTAACACCTTTCAATTTGCGCCTCCGCTCCATTTCCTATTATTAAAGCCCTCATGGGAATATGACTGATTGAAAACCATTTTTTATCAGCGGTTTATCATCGTTTTTACCCCTCAAAAACTGCCCTTCAAAAACGCCGGAAAGCCTTATTTCATGCGGCTTTCGGCACGTTTTATCAGAACTATGCACTCGATGTGCCTTGATTGGGCAAAAATAATGCCGCTTGAAGCTGGTAGCCCCTTGGCGGAAGGGTATATTTCT
>JABUEW010000091.1 GCA_013314855.1 Bacillota bacterium
ATTACCCCCTGAATCACAATCCTGTCGTAACACGATATGACTCCATAGATTTTTTCTCTATATCTTTCTGTAATAAGCATGTCCTCACACCTTTGTCCATAGTATGATTTCATTATAACATGTGCGGCGCGAGTTTATAAACATTTTTTATTACTAAACCATCCTCTTATTCTGACCCCTGACTCCTGAATTCTGACTTCTTACAAACCTTTTTGGTTCCGGCTTGTCCGGGTTAGGATATAATATTATATACCTAAATGACTACGGGCTTGAACAGGGCATTGACTTATTCACCGCATACCTCTTCTAAGTATGCGATTACTTCTGCTTCCAGCTTCATTGTGGCATATTTCATCTGCAAATCCGTACCACGACCAGCGTTAAAGGTACGGGGGCACACCCGCATGTTGTTTTCCTCTGTAGTATGAACACGTGGTATTCCTCACTGGTCTGGGGAATGTCCCCGGTAATTAATTGTGCCGGCCACTGTAAGGCGGGCCTCCCCACCTTCCAGCAGTAAGTGTGCACCTGTCTCACCGTCAAAAGGCGTCGTCCCCAATCAGGAAAGGGTAGCTACCACTTTTATAAGTGTTAAATAGCTATTAATATCGGCATCCAGCAGCTCTTTATCACAACACTCATACCAGATGCTCTTTCCATCCTCAACCTCACATGCAAGCTTAACATCGGCAAAGCTGTGCCTTGCCCAATGATTTCTCCACCATTCTGCAGAGTGGAATGTAAACATATCTTCAGAAAAATATCATTTAAGCTCTTCAGGCAAACCCTTCCCAAATTCACGGGTAAGCCCCGGAACAACAATGCCTATTTCCCTGCCAGGCTTTAGAAGCTTTTTCAGGTACCACATCAGATATAAGTCACAGGTACCAAAATAGTGGTATGCGTCCACGCTGACAATGGCATCAAAAAAAGCATCTGCATACGGGAGTGAATGAGCTTCTGCTTTAACCGGATATACAAGGTCCTCTACCCCTGCTTCTTTTATTCTCTTCCAATTCTCTTCCGGATTTATCCATAGGTCTGTAGCCCATACCTGCACACCGAATTCCTTTGCCAGGAATATGGAAGTGAGCGCCTTACCACATCCTAAATCCAGAACCTTCATACCTTTTTCCAATTTCATATGCTCACAGAGTTCCTCCATCAGCCATACGGGGTTGGGTCCATTTTGTTTTCATCAATCCAACCTTTATCATATTTGGCTGAACGTTTGAATCGTTCTATCATGCTTCTATCCCCTTTCATCTTTGTACAATAATAACCTTGTAATTCTTTCACTTTTTAAGCTCCTCCCATTTTTTCTGTTTAAAGCCCGATAATATACGCTTCACAGGGGTCCAGCCAATATATTTCGGATTTGTCCATCCTGCTGCAGCTTGGAGATTCTGCATATCAAGATAGTTGTCAATTCTCACCCTATCCCAGGCATGAATGATATTCCCTTCACCAATACATAATCCTACATGACCCCAATTTTTATATTCATTGTTAATTGTCCCATGACAATCATAGAAAACAAAGGCCCCTTCAGGCGGTATACCTTTATTAAGGTGTGCTTCATACATATCAGCCGATTCCTTCGCACAGCAACCACCGAATATTTCTATAGAATTACCGCGTTCATATGCTTCCTCAACAAAGGCGAGGCATAAAAACTTGTAATCCGTTGAATCAAGCTGCTCTTTTGCCCATTGAATTGCATTGTGAATAAATCTTTTTGCCATGTAATCGCTAATCTGTACTGTTTTCCAATATTTCCGCTTCATCCCATCACCCGGTTCTTCAAAGCATGACCATGAACAACCCTGATCTATAAGGAAAGAATGTACATTATTATCCTTATCGTTGTTTCCAGGACATAGAATCACAATCCCGCCGGGCTTTGTTATGCGTTCCAGTTCTCTCCATTCCCCTAATAAGTTATCACCAAAAACATGGCCTGACATGGTAACATCAGCAAATCCTGTATTGAATGGAATATCTGTTATAAGCCCATCCGTAACAAAAACGTTGTTAAAACCTTTTTCCATGGATTTCTTCTTAACATACTCTCTTAAGTTGTATACAGGTTCTACCGCATATACACAATCTGCATAAGGTGCTACTGTAAAAGTAAGCCTTCCCGTTCCTGCACCAATATCAACAACTGTTTTTTCATTAAAATCAGTTAGTTTAAGCAGTTCATCCGAGTTCCAGTTTAAAAATGGCTGGGCATCATATACAGAAGGATCTACCACATATACAATCCAATCATTTAAAGCTTCCATAACTTCTATTTCAGCCTGTCTAACCAGATGATTGTTCAATTGTACATTCGAAACCTCATCTACCAATTGATCAACCCACTCTGCTATTTCCGGACATTTATTTTTTGCATACCAGGCTACAGCCGGATTTGCTTTAAATGCTATTGCAAGCTCATTCCTCCCCCGTTTAGCAATACCACTTTGAGGAAGCCATTTAAAATGTACTTTTTCAAATAATAGCAATGTATTAAAAGATAAATTTGATACGTCCATCCAATTAAGTCCCATATCATACACACCTCTTTTCCGCCACCAGCCTTATAAATCCCACATATTCACCAGCATCCCTCTTTAGTATCTCCGTATCTTTGGGCCATGGGTTTTTACCTGCCTCATCCTGTGCCTGCTTCCACCTTGCATACATACTGCAGCCATCAGGTAGGATATCAGCAGTCAAAAAATTCACCAGTCCGGTTCTGTCCCACAACTTTTTCCACCAGTCACAGGTATGCCAGTTCCAGCAGTCCTGGCCCCAGAAGTCTTTTAAATGCTCCGGTACACCATCCTCAAATTCTTTCATAAGCCCTGGAAGTGCAACGGCAATAATGCCACGTGGAACAATGAAGTTCTGTAAATAGTTTAAATATAAATCATCAGTGCCAAAATAAATATAGGAATCTACCGATATTATTGCATCAAAGAAACCTTCAGCGAATGGCATGTTCCTTGCATCTCCGTGTATCGGGAATATCATTTTTTCAAGTCCCCATTCTTTTACTCTCTTATAGTTTTCAGTGGCTTTTATCCATAAGTCAAAAGCCCAGACCTGGAGCCCATACTCCCTTGCCAAAAATATACTGCTAATACCCTTACCGCACCCAAGACCCAGCACTCTCATCCCTGGCTTTAAATCAATTGCCTGGCATAGCCATTCAGTAAGCCAAAGCGCATTAGGTCCCATGGAATTATCAATAATCCAATCAGGATCATATTTATTGGTTCTTGGAAACTTTTCCGTCCATAAAATATGGTTTCTTTCCATTTGTCTTCTCTCCCCTCTTTAACACTTTGTGTTTTACTTAAATATTCAAAGCACAAATTAAAATAGACAAAATTTGACCATTTGTAATTCCTCTCCCCTTCTATTCTTAATGTTATAAGTCCTTAATGCTTTCCAAGTTGCTTTTGAAATTTTGCAATCTGCTTGCCCCATTGCTTCTCCTGAAGCCGCAGCTTGCCTTCCTTCTTGGCCTCAAGATGTGCCAGCTCCTTTTGCAGCTTCAACCAGCTTTCCCACCTCTTCATTTCCAGTTTTCCGGTGTCCAGTGCCTCTCTGACGGCACACCCCGGTTCACTCCGATGTTGGCAATCATGGAAACGGCACAGCTTTGTCAACTCCTCAACATCACCAAACATAACCTCCATACCGGAATCTGCCTCCCATAGAGATAATGAGCGCATCCCGGGTGTATCCAGGATCAATCCTCGTTCCGGTAAAAGCAGAAGTTCCCTACGGGTGGTGGTATGCCTTCCCCGGCCGTCATTTTCACGGATTTCCCGTGTTTTTAAAAGCTCTTTCCCTGCCAGCGTGTTTACCAATGTCGATTTGCCAACACCGGAAGAACCAAGCAGAGCTACAGTTTTTCCCGGTACAAAGTATTTTCTTATCTCTTCAATTCCTTCCCCAGTTACACAGCTGATGACATGAACTTCCACTCCCGGTGCAGTACAATATACAATCGCCATTTTATCAGCGACATCATCACAGCAATCAGCCTTGGTCAGCACAACTACCGGCATGGCACCGCTTTCCCATGCTGCAATCAGGTATCTTTCCAGCCTCCTCATATTGAAATCCCTGTTCAACGACTGGATAAGGAAGACGATATCTACGTTTGCCGCAACAATCTGCTCTTTTGCTTCAATTCCGGCCGCAGCCCTTGAAAACTTTGTTTTCCTCGTTAGAACAGCTCGAACACACGCCGATTGAGTTTGTGCAGTATATTCCAATGCCACCCAATCTCCAACCGCCAGTTGCAGATCATTATCAAGCTTCTTCACAGGTCTGTTTACAAGAAGCTCCCCTGAATCGGAAGCCACCCGAATCATTTGCCCATAGTCTGCTACTATTCTTCCAGGGAACATACCATCCGTACATCTTTGATTCCATTCCCGTTCAAAATATTCATCCCATCCATAATCTTTTATACTCATTATTCAAATCCATCCTTTATCAATTTCTTTTCTTCCTGCCTGCGTTTCTTTTTGTTCTTCAAATTATTTTCCTGCACCCTGGTCCTGGGGTTGATCACCCAGCTACCGCGGATTTCCTTGATATAATCAAAAGTACTTTTCTTTCTTATCATAGCCATCACTCCCGGTATTTGAATTTGCATCATTCCGCAACCTGAAAAAGCGTATAAAAATCCCGCAGATAACGACCACCTGCGGGTTCAAAAGAGACATACCTCCTACTGAGGTGTGTCCCTTCATCTTGTATGAAAGCAACAAAAAAACACGCTACTCATGCGTGTTGCTACTTGTTAAATACACGATTCAGGTTGCTCGAAAGAAGTTGCATAGGCAACACAAACAAAACCTTATTCAAAATGGGACATTCCTTAACATAAAGGAATACTACCTGTTCAGAAAGGTGTATTGTCCCATGACCGCTAACGGTATTTTTGTGTACCTGTGCCAATATTTAATTATTTAAAAACCACCTCAACATTTTTTACGGACATTAAAACAACTCCTTTCTTATTTAAATTTAATGCTTGCGGTATACTGCATCAGTTTTATTGTACAAAGGATTCCAAACATTGTCAATAGAGAGTTTTCGTCTTACTATAGCCATTTAAAATGGCTTGTGTCCATCCACAATTTTTGAATTCCAATATTCAACATAACTATGATATGCTTCTGTAGACGTCAAAAACTGAATATGCTGCCTCGCCTTCAACTTATACGCCGGAATGCTCTCCAAACCTATTCTGTAAGCCTTCTCAATTCTGTGGTGACCATCAATTAAATTGTACATCCCGGGGCAAATTTCGGCAATAATTACAGGAGTGGTTAAGTCTACAGAATCAAGATATGATTCGTTAATGTTTGATGATTCTCTCCTGTATTTTTCAACAACATTATTTCATTGAGCCTCTGAAGCTCCTCTTTATATTCCTCCTGTTTTTTCTCCCAGGCTTCAACAGCCTGGAGTTTTTCGGCACCGGCACCATTCATTTTTTCCAGTTCTAGGCGGATTAGTTCCAGTCCAAGTTCTCTTAATTCTTCAGGAAGCCTGCGTTTTTGCGTATCATATTCAACATTTTTCACCTCCAGTTCCTGCATTGCCTGGTCAATCTGCCCGGCCAGGGCTTTTACCTGCTCACCTGCGACAAGAGCTGCTTTTTTGGCTTCTCTATAAGCCCTTTCGGCGTCAACCAGCTTTTCTCTTGCATTCTCAACCCGTTTTTCAAGCGCCGTCAGTTCCGTACCTTCCGTATGGCCGGCAGGCTTCGGATGGTGCTCCGACCCGCAGACAGAACAGGGCTCGTCCTCTTTCAGATTTTTCGAAAGCATATAGGCATCGTTCCGGTCCATCTCCCTGATTGCATTCTCCAACTCCAGCCTGCATTGCTCAAAGACTGCGCCGGCTTTTTCCCTGTCTTCGTTAAGGAGCAGCGCTTTTTGCGTCAGTTCCCTGAGTGCTGACCGCTACTTTGCAATTCTTGATTCCATTCCATCTAATTCACTTTTCCTGAGACTTAAGACATCATAAACTGCCTGCAGGGAACGAAGCTTATCTATGTATTTTAAGACCGAGTTTTTATCTTCAGGCCTGGACGCTTCATGCTTCAGCTTTTCCGCATTCAAATCCTCCAGCGTCTTTTGTGACAGTGAAATTTCTTTTCTTATCCCGTCCAGTTTTTGCTCAAGGCCGCCAACGGTACTATTCAGGGCAGACGCCTTGTCCTCAAGCTCTTTTACATTTCCTTTCAGGGTTTCGACTTCATTTTCAAGCTTCGCTCCCTCCTGGACCTGCTGCCGGTATCCGGGATCGGTTTTCAAAGGCTCCATTTCCAGCTTAAGCCTGCCAAGATTCTGTTCCAGAGCCTCAAGCTCCCCTGTTTCCTTTGCTATAGCCCCACTTTTATTTGCGATTTCGAGCTTAAGCCTGTCCGAGGAAACCTGAAGCCCGCTTATTTTCCCTTGAATGGCCTGTATTTCCGCCCTTATGCCCAAAGCATCCACAAGCCTTGTCCTTAAGCCCACCAATTTCGGCTGTTCTGCCGCAGCTTCGCTTTTGACCCCTTCATGCTTCCGCCGGGTCTCATCCAGGCCTGCGACGACACCTGGAAGGGCAGCCAGGACTTCCTCCAGTTGTCTTTCAGTCTCCCGGAACTTTTCATTCAATTCTTTGTTTTTCCGGACCATCTCCAGCAGCCCGTCTGCTTTCACAGCCTTCTCCAGCCGCACTCTTTTTTCTGCAACCATATCTGCGGAAGCCAGATGCTGCTGCTCCTTCTGTTCGATAAGCGACAGCTCCCGGACAAGGGTCCAGACCTCCCTGGCTTCATTGTATTTTGCCTCCAGCAGCTTCAATTCCTTTTCCGCCTTGCTTCTTTCGGACACGGCCGCTTCCATTGCCTTTTGGGCTTCTTCAAGGGCTTCATCGGTGGCATCCGCATACCCCTTCAATTCTCCGGAAAGGACATCCATCCGGCTTTTCAGTCTGGCCATTTTGCGGGTCAGCTTATCCTGCAGCTGCTTTCCGTATTCTTCAAGATAAAAAATTCTTTCCAGCATTTTTCTTCTATCCGAGTTGTTCAGAAGGAGAAATTCCTGGAAGCTGTTCTGCGGCAGCACAACAGCCCTGGTAAAGTCTTCATGGCTTAAGCCCAGCAATTCTTTAATATTGTTGCTCACATCGGTTGCCTTATCGCATACCGGTATTTCGCCGACATCGGTGATTTCAATGAGCCGGGCAATCTTAGGCTCGCAGGAGTTTGCCGTACCTTTCTTCCTCTGATACGTCCTCTCCACCCTGAAAGTCTTTCTGGTATCGTCCTTCATAAGTTCAAAGGTAAATGAAACCTTCGCGGTATTCATGGCGGTATTCATGTTTGTATTGATGATGCCATGTGTCCCTCCATCCGCCCTCTTCACCTTGCCATACAAGGCAAAGGTAACGGCATCAAGGACAGTGGACTTGCCGCTTCCGGTAGGCCCGAAAATTCCAAACAGGCCGGTTTCGCCCAGGGCTTCGAAATCTATTCTCTGAGCATCGCGAAAGCTCTGCAGCCCTTCTATTTCAAGAAGCTTCGGTCTCATCCGCTATAACCTCCTCATCTTCCTCATTTAAGATTTCAATGAAGGCACCCATCAGTTCGTCCGAGATTTCAGCCTGCATTTTGAATTTATAGAAGTCTTTGAACAGTTTATCGATTTTCTTTCCCTCTCTGCTTTGAGGGCTTGTGACCTCCACAGCTTCGGATTTCAATCTGGGATGGATGTTGATGATCCCAGGATGCAATAACCTTAAGGCTTTCTGCTCCTCCACCGTCAAAACCCTGTCCATCACTATCTCAAGGTCAATCCAGGCATTCAAATCCCTGCCCTCCTCGCATCACCGGATGGCCTGTCCGATTCCCTCTTCGGCAATCCACCTTCTCAAGGGTTTCCCGCAGTCAAGGTAAAAAGGCCTGACATCCGCCTTTTCTCCCGGGACTGCGTCAATGATGTATACAGCTTTGCTGTGCTCTGCTTCCGAAAAGCTGTAAGCAAGAGGAGAGCCGGAATAAAACACCGGGCACGGGCTATTGCGGATTTCCTGCGGACGGTGCAGATGTCCCAGCGCGACAAAATGGGCGTTGGAGGGCAGAATTCCCGGGTCCACCGTCAAAGCTCCACCTACCTGCAGCGTCCTTTCGGACTCCGACTCCTTTCCTCCCCTGAGGAAAAGATGCCCCACCGCCAGGTTTACCGTGTCATCCCGGAATTTCTGACTGAGTGAAGAAAAGATACATCCGATTTTTTCGGAATAAGCTTTCTGCAAAATTCCTTCATCCGCCTGTTGGGAGAGTATCTCTTCCAGACGGGATTCCGAAGGATACGGGAGGGCAATGATCACGGCATGGTGCTCACAGCCGGGCACACAAAGCTCCAGCCAGCCCGGTCCGGAATCGGCAATTTTTATGCTTCCGCTGCCGGTTTTATATATACCTGTATCGCTTCCGGGATAACCCAGTAGAATGATGCCGTTTTTATATGCCAGCGGGCTGGCAGCACAGAGGCGTTCCGGATTGTCGTGGTTTCCCGCAATCACGACAATCGCCCTCTTCCCTTTGTCATTAAACCTGTCAATGGTGTCGTAAAAAAGCTCCTCTGCCGCGGCAGAGGGGTTGTATGTATCGTATATGTCACCGGCAACCAGGACGAGATCTATCTTCTGCTCTTCCACCGTTTTGCACAGGCAGTCGATGAATTCTCGCTGTTCGTCAATACGGCTGATGTGCTCAAGATTCTTGCCCAGGTGCCAGTCGGATGTATGAAGTATGCGCATGGGTGACCTCCGTATGTACTTTATTTACCCTTATAATTCTTAACCTCATTTTCTAATAACAGCATATTGTCAAGTACATTCTTAACAATCAATGTATCAAATTCCTGTCTATCTGTCTCGTCATGAACACCCTTATTTAAATATGTCCAAACTCTATTGCTATTTGTTTCTAATCCTTCAAAATATTTATATAGGGTAATTATATTCTCAAGTCTCGTATCTTTTATATCTTTTTCAATAGATTTTCTCAAGCCTGAAACCTTTGACATTAAATCAGGAGGCCCTTCTGGTTTTCTCATTTGTACAGTAATACAAATATTATATGACTTTACTATTTTATTCCATAGATTATCAGTAATGTTTTCTAAAGCACTTCTACAAAACCTAAGTACTTCTCTTTTTTCACTTCTTTCCATCGCCTCATTGGCTTTTTTTAAATAATGCGATGATGATTGAAAATACTCTATGTTTTGCTTATTAGGTCGCATTAGAGTTATTTTGTTAACTAAAGATTGATAATCCTTCTGTGTAAAATGATTATCTAAATCTTTTACAAATTCTTCAGCATGTGATGTGATAATCACTTGTTTTTGATTAATGTTCTCATTTGTGAAAAGAAGCTCCCTAATTCCCCCTCTATGATCATCATCAATCGCGTTAATAACATCATCAAAAATAATAACCGGAACATGATTACTTACGTTTTTCGCAAGTAGTATCGAAAGACCTAAACATTTAATATGTCCTTCACTTAACACATGCAATGCATTTTCAGCCTTATTTGGTGCATCTTTAAAGTATATTTTGATAATATCACCTGGTTTTGTAGGAAGTTCCACTCTTTCAAGTAAATCAAAATCCTTATCGTCTCTATTAATAGCATTATAAAAATCCCTAGTATATTCATTCAAATTTTTAACAATGCTTATTGGTAATTGTTCTTTATAATTTTTAAGTTTTGTTAAGAACACATTGTAAGCCTCTAAATATCTCCTATTTTCTTCAATTTGCTTTCTTTCTTCTTCTACTTCTTTCAATAATTGTTCATTTTGCTTATTAAATGCTCTAATAGCATCGTTACCCTTTTTTATACTATCATTATAATCTTTTTCTCTAGTCTTGATACTAATTATTTTATTTGCTATTTCCTCTAAAGCTTTTTTCTCATCTATGAAAACATTTAATGAACTATTTGTAGATATTATTTTCTCATTTTCAAGATTTACAGTATTTATTAATTCTTCAATAGTATTACGTTTATTAATAACTTCATTAGCCATTTCAGAAAACAAATGAATAAATGATTTAAATTCATTCTTTTTTTTAGCTTCAGCAATCTGTGTAAAACAAATATATAGATTTACTCCAAACTCATTTGCCAATTCATTTATAAGCTTAACATCTGCAATTAAAATTTCATAGTCATCTATAATACTTTGCTGGAGTTTTTCTTTCTTTTGTTCAATCTCAGCTATTGACTCAAATTCTTTTAGTTTTTCACGTGCATTTTCATACGGATTTAAAAATGTTTTGTATTCAGTGCCATTAATAGGTGTTTCACATACAGGACATCTATCAACAAATAAATTCTCTAGGTCATTAACAAGGGCGTATAGTTTACTTACTTTAACTTTATCAATTATTTTCTCAAACTGAGAAGCAACTTCATTATACTCTCCTATCTTAACAAGTGACCAAGTCACATAATCTTGTTGAAAATGTTTTCTCAATTTTTTATACATCTTTAAAAAATAAAGTAATTATCCAACTCGTTTGTAAGCATATATATTTTTAATATTTCTATGAAAATACTGTCCTTTTGAGTCTGCAGCCAAAAGTGCCTGAAAAACAATTTCTGAAACGTTAAAGTATTGGTATATACCACCAGAATTGAACTCTACTTCCAGTATCTTTGTTGTACTGTCATATCCAACTGATCTCAAATTACTTGACTCCACATAAATTCGTTTCATATTATCCCTCCAAGTTTAGCATACTTTTCCAACAAAATTATACCGCTTTCGGCCATGCCTTACAATATCTTACATAAAAAATTCACAAAATCGGTATCGGTATAGTCCAGTTTCCCCACGCTCACCGACATGACGCCTTCCGATCTCATCCTGTATTTCTGGGGAGTAAAGCCAGCAAACCCGTCAATCCAGATTTCGGCGCCGTCATAAAGCGAAGTGGAACCAAGCTTTTCCGAAGCCAGGGTCAGGTCATCATCCAAATCCCTGTATCTCTCTGCAAGGGTCTTCTCGAATAAAGCATAAATGGAAGTAAGCTCCATAAGCTTGTCCTTCAGCGGGTTGTCCTCTTCAAGTCCTTTACCTGCATTATCCAGGGCCTCCGGTGTTACATTGTACCGCTTGAACTCGGTAATCAAAGTGGAAAGCGTATTGACAAACCCCTGCCGGTCGGCAGATTTTGAAAACATCTGGAAGCCGTCCCGCATTTTGTCCAGGATTCTGTAAAGGATCATGCATTTGCCTGCCGGATGGATATAGGGATAGGTAATGCCGCCCGCTTCATTGAAGACCCTGAAGGCCAGACGCCGGAAGCTTAAAACCTCAGTTTTAAGAATACCGCCTGTTTTCAGAACAGTCATCAGATCCCTTTCCGCTTGAAAGGTGAACTGCTCCGGGACCAGAAGGATCAGCGGCTGCGTGGCTCCGACAGCGATCTTTGACTTGATTTCATTAAGGCAAAAACGGGTTTTACCACTGCCCGCCCTGCCATATATAACCTCAAACTCATACGTTTTGACTCCAATATCTATCTATTGATTATGTATTCCTATGTTTTATTTTACCATATAACGCAAAATTAACCCACCCCGTTTTTCATATACTCCAGAATCAGTTTATCCATTCTTGTGCTTATATCCAATAAGATATTGTAATTTCACTCATTGACACCCATGTCAGCAATAACTGCATTCAATAGATGTCTGATTTCTTCAATTTCTGTCTTTAATTGATTAACAATAGCCATATATACCACCCATATATTTATTCTTGAGAAGCTTCACATAAAGGGAAAATAGCTGTTTCAACCTTATTCCTGACTCTTTTTGCCTGGTATAATGCCGTATCTGCTTTTGCAAATAGAACATCCATATCTATTGGCTTATTAACTGTTACTACGCCAATACATACAGTATAGCGCCAAAACATTTTGCTGATTTTTCTATTATCTTTCTGGTCCTCTCTGCATACTTTAACGCTCCGTTATTGTTAGTATCAGGGAGAATAACAGCAAATTCCTCTCCTCCCCATCGTGCTATCGTATCGATTTCCCTGGAATTCGCTTTAAGGATTTTTGAGACTCGAGTCAGGAGCTTATCCCCAGCTAGATGCCCGTACCTGTCATTTACCTTTTTAAAATGATCGATATCAATTATACAAAGGGATAGATTACTATTTGATCTGTTTAACATCTTTAGATCTGATTCCAACTTTTCATAGAAATATCTGCGGTTGTAAAGTCCTGTCAGCGGATCTTTATAAGCATAAAACATTATTCTTTTCAGCCAGAATCCGAAAACCACACTGATAATTGTTGAAAAATGGTACATATTGTTTATATAAATTTAGGGTAGATTAACCGTAATATAGTATTCTAACCCTTATTTTTACATTCTGTTTTTGTGCACCAGCATAGCGCGAATAATGTCATTTAATAGACTTATTTGCCCTTCCGACAATTTATTGACCAATATCTCCAATTCCAGTCTTTCCGGACTCTGGGAACCATTTCTATGGCCAAATGCAAGATAATCCAGTGAAGTATTTAATGCAACAGACAGTTTTGCAATAGTCTCAAATGAAAATTGTTTTTCTCCCCGTTCTATCTTACCCTCATACTGCGGTGAAATATCAACCTTTTCAGCAAGCTGAAATTGCGTGAGTCCCATTTTATTTCGTTCTTGTTTTATTCTTTGCCCTATAGCCTTATAGTCCATGTCTCAACCCCCTATAATAAACATACAGGGAAGTTATCCAAATAAAAACAATCTTATTGTACATGCTATTATTTACTATAACGTTTTTACCTTTATATCCTATCATGTGATTTAAATGGTGCATTTGAGTATATTCAAAGACAGTACGGGCTAATGTCCGGCACAAATAGACTCTTTTGGATTTGTTTGCTTCAATGAACTGCAATATAGCATAGTTAGTAAGGTCTTGAAACCAACCACGTATTATAGATTTGTATCAGCAATTTCATTAAATAATCAATGGGACAAGTCAATTGTACCATATTCTTGTGTCAATTACAGTAGTTTCGCAAATTTATATAGGTCTTGATAATCAATACTTTTAAGCAGTCTGTACCTTGAAAATATGGTTGTGTAAGCATTGACAGATATTCCGATATAGATAGTATAACTAATGATAAAAGGTGAGACTACCTAATGAAAAATAAGGATATTGTTTTTGAAAAATTTGCTTATGCAAAGGAATTAAGCAAATTCCTTACTATGATCAAATATACGATAAGCCTTAACAAAGGCCTAACAACAGGTATAATGGTTTATATCGTAGGTTTGATTTCGATTATTAATCCTACAGCAAACATGGCTACTGATGTTATTCTTGGAGTCAGCCACGATACTATAACAAGGGCTATTTGTACTCTGCACGATAACTTCCAAAGCATCATACTATTCTTCATGTCTGTGATTCAGGCACAAACGCCTGTCTCTGGTTGGCTGATAATAGATGATGTTTTGCTCCATAAAGAAAATAGCAAGCATACAGATTATGTTTTCAAGATCAAGGATCATACAACAGGTAAGTATGTGTATGGAATCCAAATTGTTGTACTTCTCTGGAGTAATGGAATCGTGCGGATTCCATTAGGCTTCAAAGTCTACCTGGACAAAAAAGCCGCCAAGAAGTTCAACAAAACCTTCAAAACCAAACTGCAGCTTGCGCAAGAATTATTAGAATCGTCTATTATATCGGCAATACCTTTCGATTTCATAACATTTGATACGTGGTATTCTTCAAAAGACCTTCTAAAATTTATACAGAGCAAAGGACTAAAGAAATTAGGTTTACAACCAATCTCAGAAAGATATTCATTAGTACACTAATTCTATTGAACCGCCGTATACCGAACGGTACGTACGGTGGTGTGAGAGGACGCTGAATAAAATAATTATTCAGCTCCTACTCGATTTTTATCTGCTGACCACCTTTAACTTCAACAATTTCTCCGCCTACACTGAGCCATACGGAGCTTGCAGATGGGTTAAACACAAATTTCTTTGATGCGACATTGATGCGACAAATTTAATTGGTCAAAAGTGCTCAAATAGTCTACAATTTCAATATTCGCATATGACACAGGGGGACTGTCCCCTTGTGTCATATAGTAAAGAAAAAACAGAAAATGTTAAATTGTATCATAGATTTAATGATATCTGATGATATAATGGAGAGAAGAGTAAAAATATGGAGGGATAGAAATGCGAGTTGTATCGATTAATCAAGCCGAAGCCATCATTGAGCCATTTTGGGATGGAGGTTCCAGTGAACATCCGGATAATAAAAACAGCTTATTAGGTCAATATAAAGTAACGGTAGATGATGGAGCGAAAGGTCAGGTGCGCCAGACCTGGTGCGCTGTGGAAGTGGTGATTGAGAAGAGCGAGCCGGGGAAAACCGCAATTGTGATGGAGCGAAAATGTGATATAGATATAGGAGGCTATGATATTTTCAGGGTGTTTGCTTCTATCCCCTCCTGGGTGTGCATGACTGTAGTCGGGCGGGTAGATGGAAAGATGCAAAACTTTATAGAAAAGGTTACCGGGCGGGACAATACTGATGAATATGATGGTGATATTCGAGGAAGGTGGCTGACAGAAGTGCGGCTGGAGTTTTCTATGATAGGTAATCAACCGGCCGTTATTTCTCTCCTCTGGCTGGGTTTGTCCAATCGGGAAGAGCAGAATAAGATGGAAGCCCGGAAATCGCCTTATACTCCCGATTGGCCAGGTTGTCTACGAGAGCAATCCGGGCAACCTATACCACAGATAGGGATTTTCTTTGATGCAAAAGATTTAGAAGAACTTCGGCGGAGGGTTAAAGCCGGCCCTTTGAAAAAAATCTATGATGAGATACGCAAGCAGGCTTTAGCCGATATGGAACTCAATCCTGAAGACGAAATCGGTACCTATATCCCCAAACCGGACCGACGATGGTGTCGCAATCGGGATATGAAGTTAACGTGCACTGCTGGAAAGATGGAACGACTAGCTCTGGTAGGATTGATTGACGAAAATATGGAGATGTCCAGGATGGCAGCCCGAATGGCCCTGTCTGCTGCTCATTGCGAATATTGGTGTGAGAGCATAATGGGAGTTTTTCCAGGAGCCACCTGGCATCATCGCTCTTTTACCGAAGAAATCTATTGTACGGCTTGCGCCCTAGTGCTGGATTGGGCAGGATTCTGCATAACACCCCATGGGAAACAGATCATTCAGGATGCCATAATCATGAAGGGGCTGCCTCGCATTGAATCAGATTTTAAACGGATGGAATATATTCGCAGCATGAATCAGGGAATTGTATTCAGTTCGGGCAGAATTCTTGGATTGCTTTCTTTGATACCGGAATATCCCCGGTACAAAAGTTTGATTGAAGAGGCAGAACAGGATTTGCATGATATGGTGAATGCATATATCCAGGAGGATGGAGGAACTTTGGAAGGTGTTAGCTATTGGAACTATACTTTTTCCACTGCCATTCCAATATTCTATACTCTGTCCCGTTTTCGCAACAAATCTTTTAAGGATTATATTCCCCCATCGATAGCAAAAACCGGAGATTATGCTTTAAGCATGTTGTCTATTGCAGGGAATGGAACTAGCTATCTTCCAATTAATGATGCTCATGCTGACAAATCATTGGCCCTTAGTTTGGTAGGTGCTTATTGTCATATATCCGATAAGAATGAATGGAAGGCTTTGTATGGTAGAATGCTCCAATCCGGTACTATCGAACCGGATATATATGCCTTGATATTCTCTCTCCCACCGGAAGAATATGAGGGTTGTGATTTCCAATATCCTCAGTGGAAACTGCTCCCGGTTACAGGTCAAGTTGGAGTTATTCGTACAGATTCCCGGTTGGGCAATATTCATTTTCATTTCTGCAGTGGACCTACCTATGGGGGCCATTATCATCAAGATAAGGGAAGCTTTATACTGGAGGTGGAAGGAGAGAGTCTGGCCATCGACCGAGGGGTAACTCGATACGATCATCCGGAAACCGCTCTTATCCAATTTGCCGGTCGTCATAATCTCCTGTATCCGGAATCACCAGACGGAACCCTGATCCGTCAACCCGGGAATGCTCCGGGAGGAAAATTGACCTGTGCACTTGAGGTAGAAGAGATTGTTATGTTGACCAGCGACAACAAAAAGGCTTGGGAGAAAGGTTTATTTGATGTCAATATTCGACGTGTCTTCTCTCCAACACCCAATTTATATATTTTCGATGATGAACTCATAATAAGTACTGCTATGCCAGTAAGCTTTCGAGTTAATTCTCGTGGCAGCATGAGAGATAGGGGAGAAGAAGTGTGGATAGAAGGAAGCAAGGCTTTCTTGAGGATTATTCCGGTAAACTGGATTCCCGAAGAAGTGACTATGGAACCTGAAGGAATTGATTCCCATGAACACCCGGTCAATCTTCTGCGAATGCTTTCTCGGGCAAAAACATCCCACCGTTTATTGACGGCCATAGAGGTGGTTCCCGGTGGGCTGGAACCGGAATGGAGGATAGAAAGGGAAAATCATTGGACTTTCTGCCGGAGAGATGAGGAAGTAGCGATTGCCATAACACCGGATGGCAAGCTGGAATGTAATATTAGCAAGCAGGGCAAAAGAGTTTTTTCAGCGATAGCAAAGGCAGGAGAATGGATACAAACCCTATAGAAGGAGATAACCCCTATAGCAGGAGACAAACCCTGCAGCAGGAAACGAACCCTGCAGTAGAAGAAAAACCCTGCAGTAAGAGATAAATCCTATAGTATAGTAGTATATGGTAGTACATGTATTATATTATATTATATACAGAATATACAGATGATAGTATATGTATTATGGACAGATGAATTATATCAGGAGGAATATGATAATGAATCCGAAGGAAATAATTAAGCGGGTCATTGACTTTAATGATCCTCCAAGGATTGGATTTGATTTCAATCCACCACATACTAAAGACATTTTGTGGATATCTGCAGCGCAGTTTAAAATGTCCAACCCATCTTATATACAGTACTTACGCAAAATTAACTGAACCTTGAAAAATTCATATATTAGGCGCTTAATTTGTCCCAAATGGTTGTTGCTACTGGATCTGTGACATCATTTACCTGTTTACTTTTAAGGTCTTTTGATGTTACATTAATAATGTACACAACATTATTAACTTTAATTTGCACAAAATCCT
>JABUEW010000092.1 GCA_013314855.1 Bacillota bacterium
AACAGGAAATAACAGGACAAAATATTGAGATAAATTTTGCATCAAAAAAACCCGGGAAACCTGATAGATTCAGCATTCTCGGGTGGTACTATTCGTTGTTATTGGCGATTATCTCCTAAAGTCAGGAGTAACGTCTTAGTTATTCCATATTTTATCGATGACCAGAGAAATGCACTATTTGCGGTTTTCCTGCGTAGCGATATGGGACATTGGCAATGGATCGGTCTTAGTTAAGATAATAAAATAGTTTAAAAGGAGTGTTTTTGTTGAGTGAAAATCCGGGATACATTGGATATATATATTCTACCCATCGTTCAAAACGTATGGAGCATTACACGGAGATTACCGGATTTGACCCTTGGATGAAGATATGTCAGTCATTGGAGATGCCAGCTTCAAGGGAAGCCCGGATGAAAATGGAATGATTGAGATAGGGTATGGCCTTATCGAAGAAGAAAGGAAAAAAGGTTATTGCTTTGAAGCTGTTGACGGCCTATTAAAATAATCATTTTCAAATAGCGATGTTAAAGGAAATAAGGCGGATTGCTTGAAAGATAATTTAGGCTCTATTCGAGTCCTGAAGAAATGTGGATTTGAAGAAACAGGTAAGAATAATTCTCTAATATTTTGACAACTAAACAAAACGGCAGCCAAAAACAGAAATGAGGGAGATAAATGAAAGTAGATTTTTTCGATATTGGATCGATAGAAGATGGAAGAATAACTTTTGTAGTGATGGTGTCAAGATATGAAGGGAAATGGATATTTGTTAGACATAAAGATCGCGTAACTTTGGAAGTACCCGGTGGGCATCGAGAACCTTCGGAGACTTTGGAACAAGCGGCTCAGCGTGAGCTGTTTGAAGAAACTGGTGCAGAAGAATTCGAGCTATTTCCAGTTTGCATTTATTCTGTTTCAAGTAAAGGGGAAATATCGTTTGGGAAGCTTTATTTCGCGGAAGTAAAAACAATAGGGCAATTACCCAAAACAGAGATAAAAGAAATTTGTTTCAAAAGAGATTTTCCGAAAGATAATCTTACATATCCTTTGATACAGCCTTTTTTATATAAAAAAGTGGAAGAATACCTGGAATTAACGAAGTGCTGATACAGCACCATAGATCAAACATATTCAGATATAGATTTTCTAGTATTGAAGAAGTAGTGGACGACTACTTGTTTGTTAAGTTCATCAACTTCAAATACCAGCTTAAACTGTTTCTGTATCAAGTAGTATAAAAGGTTAGCTTTTTTTGCTTTTAGAGCGCCAAAGCCAGGATTATATTTTAAAGTTTGAGTTAGATGGAAATCAAGTTCAATCGCAACTTTTTCAGCAAAAGATTCGTTTTTTTGTGACCAGAAGTCAAGTTCGGTAATGATTTCCAAACTTACTTTAGAAGGGACGATGACATTATACATCGGTCGGTTCTCCTTTTGGCAGGTAAGTCTCCTTAAGCTCGTTTATTAGGGCCGTATTGTCATGTTTTATATACTTGCTCAATTGCTTTGAAAGTTCTGACCCAGATTGAAAATAGCCTTTTGCAATATCCATTTTGTTTTCCGCAAGTCGTTTATATAGCTGTAATTCGGTTTCTTTTTCTTCGAACAACTCAATACTCATAACAATCAAGTCGCCTTCACCGTTTTTAGTTAACACAATAGGCTCATGATTATGTTTAGCAAATTCAGCAATTTGGGAGTATTTATTTCTCAGGTCTGTACTTGGAATGATTTTATACATTTTAACATCACCTTTCAATGCAGTTTATATCATTATTATATCATAATTATATCGCATGTAAATAAAGCAAGAAAAATCCTGTTATGCATGGAAAAACCTATAGCGGGGTTTTTTGTTGGACAAGCAGATATTATTTGTATTTACAGGGAAGGAAGATAATAGAAAATAGCGAATGGTAATATATAGAATGAGAACCGCCTGAGGGAGGGGTTTGGTTGGCCCGGACAGCCAGTAACGTCTTAGTTATTCCTTATTTTTTCGATGAGCAGAGAAATGCACTATTTGCGGTTTTCCTACGTAGCGATATGGGACGTTGGCAATGGATTGCCGGGGGCGTCGAAGAAGGTGAGGATCTTCTGGACGCCGCGAGAAGGGAATGCTGGGAAGAGGCAGGGATTAACCAGGCAGATGTTATCCAGCTAGATAGTATAGCGGCAATCCCGGCAGATACATTTGGATTTACTGTTGGTGAGGATGGGGTTTATGTTGTTATTGAATACGCATTTGCTGTACAGGCTAAGGAGCAAGCACTGAGACTCTCTTCGGAGCATTTGGAATACAAGTGGCTTAAATACGATGAAGCTATGGAATTGCTTGCATGGGACAGTAATAAGACAGCGCTTTGGGAATTAAATCAAAGGATAGCTAACGGTTCGCCGTAGGTGGCGGACCTGTTGAAGGGGGATGGGCTATGAAGACTATTGGGTTAATCGATTGAATTTAAGATGATTCCTTGATATATTGGCAACTAAATAAAGAGGCCGCCAAAAACCGAAATGAGGATGACAAATGAAAGTAGATTTTTTCGATATTGGATCGATAGCAGATGAAAATATAACTTTTGTTGCGGGGGAACAGATATGAGACTGTTTAACGTTTTCAGTAGAGTAAAAGAAGATTTTATACCCATTGATGAAAATAAAGTAAAGATGTATGCTTGCGGTATTACAGTATATGACGACTGTCATATTGAGCATGCAAGGCAGGCTATAGTATTTGATGTAATCAGCCAGTATCTGCGATATAAAGGGTATGATGTCACCTATGTAAGAAATTATACTGACGTAGATGATAAAATTATAGCACGAGCCAATGCTGAGGGTATTAGTGTGTTGAGCTACTCACAAAAAAAGATAGAAGAGGCAGAAGAGGATTTAGCAAGGTTAAGAGTAATAGATGCGGATATCAAACCGAAGGCATCCGAGTATATTGATAAAATAATAGTTTTTATCGACGGTTTAGTTAGAAAAGGCCATGCTTATGCAACAGAGCGAGGAGACGTCTATTTTTCAGTAGGTAGTATTAAAGAATATGGGAAATTATCGAATAGAAATACAGAAGAATTATTAAGCGGAGTAAGAAAAGATGTTGAAGAAGGAAAAGAAAGCCCGTTAGATTTCGCCCTTTGGAAATCTGCCAGAGATGGAGAGATATATTGGGAAAGCCCGTGGGGAAATGGCAGACCCGGTTGGCATATAGAATGCTCAGCAATGATTCTGGATACTTTGGGTGAAAGTATTGATATACATGGTGGAGGGAAGGACTTGATTTTTCCGCATCATGAAAATGAAATTGCTCAGAGTGAGACGTATACGGGAAAGCAGCTAGCGAAATATTGGGTTCATAATGGATTGATTACGATGAACGGCCAGAAAATGAGCAAATCTCTCGGTAATTCGATGACTATTAAACAAGCCCTCGAGAAATATCATCCCGAAGTGATCAGATATGCCATGCTCGAAAAGCATTACTCGACTGATATAGATTTAAATGAAAAGGTATTTTCTTTATCTGAAAAGCAACTTTATTATTTTTATAATACATTGGCAAAAATTTGCTCATTCACAAGTAATTATGGGAATAGCACGAATGGTAAGCTTATTGATTATTCCATTGTAGAAGATATAGAAAAGCATTTCATTGCTTCTATGGATGATGATTTTAATACTGCTACCGCTATAGCGCATCTATTTGCGATTTGTAAATATGTCAACACACTACTGATGAGTAAGAAATATTTACGCGAAGATATTTCTGTAACACTATCTCAAATTAAAGCCAAAATAGTACAAGTGTTTTCAGTAATAGGTTTATTGCAAGAGGATCCGCAAGAATTTGTAAAAGAACTTAAAAGTAAACATTTAAAGCTATTAGGCATATCTGCTGACTATATTGAAGAGACAATATTGCAGAGGAAAGATGCAAAATCCCATAAGAATTATGAAATAGCCGATAAATTAAGAGAGGCACTGTTGGAACAAGGTATAATAATAAAAGACGGCAAAGATGGTACAAGCTGGGACATTAAGGAGTTATACAGTATAGGGGCTGAATTTAGATGACATAGGTCGCCAAAGGGGCCGGCCATCCTCGGCCGGCAAAAACGAACAAGGGAGGTGAGTACATGATGAAGTACACTATGAATATGGATATTAAGTATGATTATCTACAAGTTATCGATGTACCTGATGTTGTCAATAAGTGTACCGAGATATGGTTTAACCAAACCCTTTGTAAAGTAAACAGCTCATTATTACGATTAGGTATCTTTGAGGGAGAGTTTCATTGGCACAAACATGATAAAGAAGACGAGGTGTTTTTTGTTTTAAATGGGAGTCTAATGATTGAAACTGAGAAAGGGACGTTTGAATTAGAAGAACAACAGGGTATTTGTATACCCAAAGGTGTAATGCATCGCCCAATAGCAAAACAGAAGGCAATTGTATTAATGATTGAAGAAGATACAGTTAAACCTGTTGGAGATTAATTGCCAAATCAGCGCCTAACATGGTAATATATAGAATAAAAATCCTAATGGAGGTTCTATTATGCATAGTGAATCTGAAAAGATCGAAAAGGCAAAAATCGTCTTACAAAAAATTGCAAAAGGAATTGATCCATTAACGGGGGAACAAATAGAAGGTGATAGTTTTCTGAATGACCCCAAAATCATACGATGTTTTTATTTCGTTACCGAAGTACTGGATAATGTGCTAAAGGGCGTTTATAGCAACCGCAAACTATCACATTTTTTTATAACCCCGGAGCAGAAAAGCAAAGTGCAATTCCCTGAAGGAAAAATTGGAGTTAATGAATTTTCAAAAAGTATAAATGCATGCATAGACCCGACCAGCAGTAAAAAGCTAACAGGTGTTGAATTAAATAAGAAGTTAAAAAAGATGGGCATTTTAAGCGAAGAAGAAACAGATGCGGGTAGAAAAAGGACAATAACAAATGATACCTCTATTCAGTACGGGTTTGAAACTGAAAGAAGAGTATATAACGGGAATGAATACGATATGGTGGTTATTAATGATAAAGGCAAAAAATATTTATTGGACAATATTGAAACTATTATGCAAGCATAATGGCGCTATATAAATCGCACTAAATAAATTACATTGAATATGAAGCGATTTACAACTTAGCCAACGCTTACGCTTTTGTGCATGTAAATAGTTTAGTTGCGTTGTCTATAGTTATAGATAAGTTATCCTAGTAATGGTAACAGTGGTGTTTAAGGCATGAAAATAATTGATTCATCAAAGGTGGAAAACATTATGCTGGATATTTCAATACGCAGGCCATGTTGGACGGACATTGAAGAACTGGATCGCCTGTTTACGGTAACCATTGCCGATGCCTTTGCAAAGGAAGGTGTTGGTGACGACCTCGAAGGGATAAACAGTCAGATTGCAGAGAAAAGGCAGCTTCTGAGAGAAGACCTTGAGACGAATGGCGCGGAGCGGTTCTTTCTCATTGCATGTAGTCAGGGAAAAATTGTCGGAACTATTGCCTACGGGCCGTGCAGCGAGCTGATAAAGGATTGCTCGGATGGAAAACTGAAGGATGTGTTTGAGCTGGGAAGTGTTTATGTTCTTCCGGAATACCAGAAGAAAGGTATTGGAACTCTCTTACTCAACTCCATGCTCATCGCCTTTCTCAGCAGGGGTATTGAAGAATTTTGCCTGGACAGCGGTTATACGAGAGCACAGTATGTTTGGCAAAAGAAGTTCGGGAAGCCGAATATTATTTTAAAGGATTACTGGAGAGAAGGCTCCGACCATATGATCTGGCACCGCAAATTGGGGGATACACCGGTCAACTTTAGGGTTTTCTGATAAAAAAGAGAATACATTCCATATATAATAGCTGATGAATGCCTCAGGTCAAAATTCATATGTCTTATATATAGAACATTTGTCTGGCAAAAAGGAGATGAATAGATGGCGCTGGCCGGCTGTCTATGATCAGTAAGAATAAGCGTATTGTGGGAGTGATGATTAATGAGCGACATCAAGGAATACAAATTTGAAGCAATAATAAAAGCGTCAGAAGTTGGAAGCGGCGGAGCCTATATAGAATTTCCATTTAATGTCGAAGAAGAATTTGGTGTAAAAGGACGCGTCAAAGTCATTTGTTATTTTGAAAACATGGAATATAGAGGTTCATTAGTTAAAATGGGTACTCAATGCCATATTATAGGCGTACCGAAGGAGATCCGAAATAAGATTGGAAAAAACATAGGAGACAAAGTACAAATACGCCTTTATAAGGATGAAAATGAAAGAATAGTTGATGTGCATCCTCTATTAGTGGAGAAATTTAAAGTCGACAAAACGTTACCGGAAAACTATGAAAAGTTATCTTACACACGAAAAAAGGAAATATCGCGTCTTTTAACAAGCGCCAAAAAAGAAGAGACATTAAAAAGCAGGTTAGAAAAAATAATTATGGATTTAAAGAAAAAATGAGCGACACTGGGCCTAGGTCAGATAAAATCCGCCGTAGGTGAAATTCTTTCTTGAAAGAGGGATATATATGGTTTCTAAAAGGATTTTGGCAATCTATATTGCTTTACTTGTTTTACTATCTGGATGTACACCAGTGCAAAAAGACGAGGACGAAATTAGAAGATTGGCAAATGAGCTTTATAATCTAAGAAAAGAATATATGAAAGTGAAAGAAGAAAGGGATACAATTTCAAGAGAGTTTGAAACGTATAAAATTAACTATCAACTGAATCAATTGCCTCAGGATGAACTAATAGAAGAAATGCTTAAAACCCATATGGAAACTTTTAACCCTGAAGGATCATTATCGCACATTTTTCAGCACACTACACCTTTCTATAATGAAGAGCATCTTGAATACTATGGAGGGATATTACATAAAAAGTGGGAAGAGGCTGGAACTGACAAGTTTATTCAAGAGTTAAGCAATCAAAAATCTGTACTAATTGATGAAGTGATTTTTTACCTGGTATGGGAGTCACAGAGAAATAAACAGCTAGATAACATGAAACAAGAACTGGAGCAGTATGAAAAAAAGCAGCTTGATAATCTGAATTACAAATTTAAGTATGTTTTGTATAGATTTTATATAGAAATTGAAGAAATGTCGAAAGAGTAATAGGTTTGAACTAGTGTAACCCTTTTATAAAGTTAAAATTGACGATGGCATGTTCTGATAACAAATCTATGACAGATGGCGGGAAATACCGCCGAATGGATAAATACCACCATATACGACTAGCTGATTTTACACCAACGTAGAACAGTTTCATACTCCTATTTCCAGTTAAACCGCCTTTCTACAGGTAAATATTACAGTTGATTTTTTTCAAAAACTTCTATGCAACACCACTGTGCTTCATTATATTAAGTGAGTGAAAATCGGGAGGGAGCAAAATGTTAGCGAATGAGAGCACAAAAGACTTATGCCTTAGAGGGGAATGGCAGGACTTTATTACCAGCGGTAAAAAGCCTGAGCATGTTAATACATATATATTGGATTCATGGGAGAGATCGAAAGAATATGGTATTAACCCATATGATGGAAGAGCTAACATAATACTTGCCCATAATGAGCTAATCAATTTACTGAAGAAGAATGATAAGCTCATAAGAATAGTAAAAAGCTATACGGGAAAAATTTATGAGATTATTCAGGGATTAGGCTACCTTATTTTCTTTACAGATAATGAAGGCAACCTCATACACATCGAAGGAGATAAAAATGTGTCTGAAGAATTCGCTGAAAAAATATGCTTTAAAATCGGTGCGTCCTGGAGTGAAAAGAGTGTTGGGACAACAGCAGTTTCAATGGTGCTTAATTTAAGAAGCCCGGTTTCATTTATGTCGGAAGAAAAGTTTTGTATTGAGCTGAAAAAGCGGGCGTGCTCAGCAGTACCAATAAAAGATGTCAATGGAGATATTTTGGGGGTTCTCGGTATAGCAGCGAATTGTCCAAGGGCTAATGAAGAGATATTCGGCATGTTGATAATAGCTGAAATGGCAATAGAAAATCATCTACGAATGATCAATACTGCAGAGGAGATAAATTTACTCGGAAGTTATTACAAATCCATACTTGACTCGGTTTCTGACGGGGTTATTACCATTGATAAAAGAGGAATATTGATAAATATCAATAAAAGCGCAGAAAGAATCTTATTAATAAATAGCAAAGATGCTGTAGGAAAGCCTGTAAGTGAAGTATTGGAGTTCGGCACCAAAATTGTGGATATGCTGAAGTCCGGACGGAATTATCAAAACGATGAATTTATCGTGGGATATCATAAAAATGGAATTAAGCATAGTATAAAAAACTCTGTACATATAATACAAAGAAATGGAGAAGTAGGAGGAGTTATAGATGTAATAAATAAAATAAAAGGCGATAGGCACTCCATAGATAAAGATACCGGAGAAACAAGTAAGATTATGTTTGAAAATATTATCGGCAGAAGTATGGGAATTCAGGAAGCAAAGCGGCAAGCATATTTAGCTGCAGCCAGTCCTGTGAGTGTATTAATTACTGGGGAGACGGGCACGGGGAAAGAATTGTTTGCTCAGGCCATGCATAACGAGGGTTATAGGTCCGAAGGACCTTTTATTGCCATTAACTGCGGGGCCATACCAAGAGAGTTGATAGAAAGTGAGTTATTCGGCTATGAAGACGGAGCTTTCACCGGCGCGCGGAATGGAGGACGTCCGGGACATTTTGAGCTCGCTTCAGGGGGAACCATATTTCTGGATGAAATAGGTGAGATGCCGTTGGATATGCAGGTAAAGCTTTTGAGAGTTTTACAGCAGAAGGAAGTTATGCGCATAGGAGGAGTTAAGAGCATACCTATAGATGTAAAAGTAATTTCGGCAACTAATAAGGATTTGGTAAAAGAGATAAATAACGGTAGGTTCAGGCAGGATCTTTATTGGAGAATTAATGTGATAACAATAAATATTCCTCCCCTTATACAGAGAGAGGGGGATATAAAGCTTATAGCCGATTTCTTTATAGAAAAATATAACGAGAAATATCATAAGAGCTTTGTTTTAGATAAAAGTACACTTAAAGTACTGGCTGAATATAACTGGCCTGGGAATGTAAGAGAGATGGAAAATGCACTGTTAAGGGCTGTGACCTTTGCCCAGGGGAATGTTATCCTGCCGGAAAACCTTCCACAGAGTATTTTAGGGAAATCAGCGGGAATAAATAATAAACAGACTTTTTCATTGGCGGACAATGAAAAGTATATGATTGAAAAGTGCTTGCATGAAAGTGCCGGAAATATTTATAAGGCTGCCAAAGCATTGGGTATTTCCAGGAATACATTATATTGCAAACTTAAAAAATATAATATTGAATACATACGCCAGTAAGAACTGTTAGATATTCATACAGTATGTTAAGTTTCAGGACAGAAGACTTTGCACATATATACGTGCAAAGCCTTCTTTTTTGTTGGCATGGTAGTTGCTATATTATTGTGTGAATGCGCATTCGATTAACTAATATGAAGCGAGAGAATCTATACGAGCAGGGAGGTATAAAAATGGAAGATAAAAAGCAACGATTGACACCGGAATATTTACTCGGTACAAGTGAACAACAAAAATGGGCTGGCAACTATTTTTTCAATCCAAGAGGTATAGGATTCCTGGAACCGGGATGTGTACCATTAGATAATGCTGCCATGAGCGCATATAATGTGGCAAAATCTTCTTATCAAATCAGACCCGAGGTATTTAACATTGAATACATTTCACGGACACTGGGAATTGGCAAGGATGAGATTGTTAAACGATTGCACAGATTGTATGACGAGCATCTCATAATGTTTGTGATGAATCCTGCAACACAAGTTTACGGTTGGGGACTTTACTACTGGTTCGTAAAGTTGAAAGAAGGGGTAACTAAGGAGGCTAAGGCAAAGTTCTCTGATTGGTACCAGAATAAAGACGATATATGCACAGGCTATGAGATGAATGGAGACTTCGACTTTTTCAACGGGAACCATATGAGGGTTCTGGATAATTTGCTGTATGATGTCATAGGACCATGGAAGGATGAACCAGAGGTAGAATACGTGCATATATGTCCGATACGCAGAGACATCAGAGAATCTCATGTAAATATGTGGGATGCTCCAGGTGATAGCTATAGAGAGGTTTGCTGGGGAAAAGGCCAGATGGAAAAACTGGCAAAGATCCAGAATAAAATGGATTTGACCGATTTAAAGATTGTTGAAGTGTTAAATGCAAAAAAACCTGTTGAAAACCTGTTCGATTTCAGTGTTTTATCTGAAATTTCAGGCTTGGATCCCAAGGATATGTTAAATGGAATAAAGGATGTTATTGAGGTTAAACGCATACTGGTGCCTTTATTCTTCATCAATTTCATGAAGCTTGGGCTGACCAACCATATGTTTATAATACGCACATTCCAGAATATACCGTGCTATCGCAAAGCCCAAATTGCCGATGAACTTGCAGCTATGCCCGAATTCAACGCTGTATTTGAATTCTCGGATTCGTTCTATGATATGTCTGTATGGGCGTATAACGAAATTTCAGACATAAAGGCATTAAGGGATAAACTGAACGCTTATAGTGAGATTGAGGATATCAAGGAAGCAGATATAACAAAACAGTACAGGCGATGGGTCTGCCGGCTGGATGATGAGAACGGATTTTGGGAGGAATGCGTATTCACGGATGACTTTCTTCAGGACAGAACCGGCAAAAATGCAGCAAAATTGTGCAGATTCTGCCAGGACAGGAAGGAGGTAAAGTAAATGAAAATAGATGCACCTCGTCAATATGTCATAGATAACTTGAAATATGCCCTGAATCCATCATCAATAGCTGTAGTCGGTGCCTCTCGTTATGCTAACAAAGTCGGATATAAAGTTATAGAGGGTTTAAAAAAATGGGGGTATAAAGGTGCTATATATCCGGTTAATCCGAGGGCTGATGAAGTGCACGGATTAAAGGCATATAGAACAGTTATGGATATACCGGACACTGTAGATCTGGTATTTGTTGCAGTTCCTGCCCATCTTGTCAAGATGGTTCTAGAACATACAGTAGCAAAAAAAGCAAAGATAGTAGTTATAGCCACAAGTGCTTTTAAAGAAATTGGCAGAGGGGAACTCCAGAATAGTCTTACTCAATTTTGCAGAGACAATAAACTGCCATTAATAGGACCTAACCTTGTTGGGATGGGGAGTCCGTATCTGCACTTCAACTGCGGCTTCATACCCTACCTTCCCGTTGAGGGTCCCGTAGCAATGATTTCTCAGTCCGGAGCAAATCTGCTTGCCGCTTTGGGTACCTCCCAGATGCTGCATTTCGGCATGAGTTTTTTTGTGGGGCTTGGAAATAAGGCTGATGTAGACTTTTCAGAGTTTATCGTATATGGTGGCAATGACATAGATACTAAATGTATTTCAACATACATTGAGGGATTGGACTGTCCCGAAGCATATATAAAGGCATGTCACTTGGTAGTACCTCATAAGCCTGTGGTTGCGATAAAGGTGGGAGGTTCCCAGATAGGTGTAAAAGCTGCTTTTGCGCACACTGCTTCAGAAAATGAAGGGACAAATGATTCATTCTATGATGAAATATTTGAAAAGGCAGGGGCTATAAGAGCAACAACCTGGCAGGAATTCCTTGATGTTTCTTTGGCTTTAGGCTTACAGCCTGAGCTTAAAGGCGATAATGTTGTAATGATAACCAACGGAGGAGGTTCAGGATTGCTTTCGTGCGACCATTTTGAAAGAATCGGAATGCCGATGAAAGAACTCAGAACTATCTCTCCACTGCTTGTAGATAGGATCAGGGCATATATGCCGATGTTTGGTTCACCGCTCAACCCTGTTGATATTTCAGGAACTGCTTCTCCGATACAGTATAAGGGTGCAATAACTCAGGCAATACGTGATCCGAATGTCGATGCCATTTACGGTTCTATATGCCCTACGGCTGTTACTGACGTATCCGCAGTAACAGACATCTTTATTGACATATACAATACTTACAAGCACTTAGGCAAGCCCCTTATTATGGAGTGCCAGGGAGGAGAAGAGTGCAACGAATCCATCATGAAGTTAAGAGACCATGGAATCCCTGCATATCCGACTGCAGAACAGGCAGTAAACGCTATAGTGGCATTGAGGAAATATGCTAAGATAAAAGCTAAATTCTCCAAGTAGAATTTTGAATTGAGCAGAAATTAATGGAAAATGTTCCGCTTATCTTGAAAGGAGGGTAATATAACCCTCTTTTCAAGTAAGTTTTTCCATAGAAATTGTTATAAAGCGAGGGGGAAAAATGAATTACAGTATATTGTCATTTGCACCGCTCACCGGTGTATTTAGTCTATTGTTTGCAGGTTATCTTGCATTCAAAGTAAGTAGATCGGACCCTGGAAATGAAAAAATGAGAGAAATAGCAAGTTACATACATGAAGGTGCTATGGCATTTTTAACAAGGGAATATAAAGCTCTGTCGGTGTTTATAGCAGCTGTGTCAGTTATTGTAAGCCTGCTGATCAATATTCAGACAGCTTTTGCATTTCTTGTGGGAGCTTTATTTTCAATCGGAGCAGGATATTTCGGGATGCAGGTAGCCACAAAGGCGAATGTCAGAACGGCAAATGCTGCAAGGACTGGGCAGAACAAAGCATTGGAAATTGCATTCTCAGGCGGTGCTGTAATGGGAATGTTGGTTGCCGGACTTGGACTGCTCGGAGTTGGGATATTCTATCTTATATTTAAAGATGCAAGCATAGTAACAGGGTTTGGGCTTGGAGCAAGTTCAATAGCTCTCTTTGCACGGGTAGGGGGAGGCATATATACCAAAGCTGCTGATGTGGGAGCAGACCTTGTTGGAAAAGTTGAAGCGGGGATACCTGAGGATGACCCGAGAAACCCTGCGGTGATAGCGGATAATGTGGGAGACAACGTAGGAGACGTAGCGGGAATGGGCGCAGATTTATTTGAGTCGTACTGCGGGGCAATAATATCTGCGCTGACACTCGGAGCAGTGGTGTATAAAGGGGGAGAAGGAGTATTATATGCATTTCTGCTTACATCGATAGGAATAGTATCTTCGATAATAGGCTCGCTATTTGTAAAGGGAGATGAAAAGTCAAATCCCCAGAAGGCATTAAAGAACGGCACTTATATGGGAGGAGCATTAGCGCTTTTTGGAGGAGGAATATCAAGCTGTATCATATTCAACGGAGACATGACGCCGTTCTATGCCGTAGCTGCAGGGCTTATAGTAGGTATGCTCATAGGACAACTTACAGAAGTATATACTTCTGCAGATTATAAGTCGGTGAAAAAAATTGCTAAGCAGTCGGAAACAGGGGCTGCGACAACAATAATAAGCGGTCTTGCAGTCGGTATGTACTCCACTGTAATGCCCATGGTACTTATAGCCTCAGCAATACTGGTAGCCTTCTACCTGACCGGCGGTACTGAAAGCTCTGAAGCAGTGGCAAAGGGGCTATATGGAATAGCTCTGGCGGCGGTCGGGATGCTGTCCACTACAGGACTTACTGTTGCAGTTGACGCATATGGGCCTATAGCAGATAATGCCGGAGGTATTGCAGAGATGGCAGAACTTCCTCGTTCAGTGAGGGAAGTAACGGATAAGCTTGATTCAGTAGGTAACACAACAGCTGCAATAGGAAAAGGCTTTGCAATAGGCTCTGCAGCATTAACGGCATTAGCTCTATTTGCTTCGTACTCCCAGGCGGTTAAGCTGCAATCCATAGATCTGCTGGCACCGCTGGTGCTAGTGGGGCTTATACTTGGAGCGATGCTTCCGTATCTGTTTGCTGCTCTTGCAATGGAGGCTGTAGGTAAGGCAGCAAACGAGATGATAGAAGAAGTAAGGCGGCAGTTCAGGGAAATACCCGGTATAATGGAAGGCCAGGCAAAACCAGACTATAGAAAGTGTGTGGATATATCAACCGCTGCTGCATTGAAGCAGATGGTGATGCCAGGAGTTCTGGCAGTTACGGTACCGTTCGTTGTAGGAGTTATTCTCGGCACCGCAGCGCTTGGAGGGCTGATTGCCGGTGCAGTTGCAACCGGAGTTTTAGTTGCAATACAGATGGCAAACTCAGGGGGAGCCTGGGACAATGCAAAAAAGTATATTGAGACAGGGGCTCATGACGGAAAAGGAAGTCCATCACATGCGGCAGCAGTAATAGGCGATACCGTAGGAGATCCTTTTAAGGACACTGCAGGGCCTGCTATGAACATACTCATAAAACTAATGACTATAGTCTCTCTTGTATTTGCACCGGTATTTTTGCAGTATGGGGGATTAATTCTGAAAGTTCTAAAGTAGGAATGAAGAAGGGATGTGCTCTTAGCCTCTAAGCGCACATCCTTTTTCTATTTCATACGAAATCTTTTTTTTATAAAAAATCTACTGTTGTGTGTCGATCAGTTTATTCCTATATACAGGGGAAAACCTATAGCGGGTTTTTTGTTGGACAAGCAGATATTATTTGCACTTACAAGGAAGGAAGATAATAGAAAATAGCGAATGGTAATATATAGAGTACTAATCGTACATAAGGGATTAGATGCTATTGATGGGACACCGGTATTGGATGTAAAGCCATACTATCCAACTTTTGATTTAAAAACGGGAGTAACAACTATGCGAAGATACAAGAAGTTAAAAATAGCTGCCTGGTAGAAAAAAATCTTCCCGGCAGCTTTACCAATACCGATTTGGAGAAATGGCTAAAGGATAAGGGAGTAGACACAATCACAATATGCGGCTATATGTCACAAATGTGCTGTGATACAACGGCACGGCAAGGGTTACATCTGGGGTTTTTTGTGGAATTCTTATCTGACGCGACAGGAACACTCGATATAACCAATTATGCCGGGAGTATAACGGCCGAAGAATTGCATAGGGCTGTATTAGTTACCCAAGCGACGAGATTCAGCAAAGTGCTATCTACCGACGAATGGATAAATAACGTCATAAAAGACTGCAAATCAGCATAAGACGCCGCCGTCCATGGCAAAACCGAAGATTGGGGCACTACTGGTATTAAAATTTTATGTGCAAAGGAGTAGATTTTGCAATGAAGATTGAGATTGGAAGTGAAAAGCCTGAGATATTAAAAGAGACTTGGCCGGGACAATACAGCTTTTTTTCTCATTTTGAATACCTGTGCGGCATTCCTCATTCTCTTTTCCTGATAACAACTCTGAAGGAAAACGGGAAATCTAATGTCTGCTTTCATTCATGGAGTTCTTTTTCCGGAGATGGCGGAGGTTTTTATGCGGTTATGCCAGGCCTGGGGCAACATACACATACATATAAAAACATATTACGCACAAAAGAATTCTGCATAAATTTCATAAGCGCAAAATACTATGACGCTGCAATAAAGACAATTCACGAAAACGAGTATGAATCTAATGAGCTTGAAGTCGGAGGATTTACTGCAGAAGCCCCAACTACTATAAAAGCTCCACGTATTAAGGAAAGCTTTCTATCCCTTGAGTGTAAATATGAAATGAGTGTGGACCTTTCGAAAAGCGGTAAAACATCCTTGGTAATAGGAAAGGTAATACTTATCGCAGCAGATGAGGGATACTCGAAAGGATTGGATGGTAAATATGGCGAAACCGGCTTTATGTTCAATATCCATGCACCTAAAAACTTTTTAACGGGGCAGGGAGAGACATCAGGAATTGCTGCACCTAATCTTCTTAGATTATTTGAGTAATGTAGGCTCTACCAATGAATGTTTGGCTTAACTAACAAGGAGGATTAAAAATGAAACATACATTTATTTTTGAACCTGGACTGTGGAGGGCAACCGGGGTTTACAGTGACGAAAAGGGAGATACCGTTGCTGTGAACGCTGAAACAACTATCAAACATGCCGATGATTTATGGATAAATGAAGGAATAATGAATCTTGAATTGGGGCAAGGCGAAATTGCTGAAATCAGAAATAATTATCGCATTAAACCTTTCAGCACTGATAAAGAATACACAAGCTGGATATCGGATAATCCGGCATTGGGGCAGATCAATGGCATGTTCGTAGTTATTGATGACACAATCCTATCAACTTATAAAACAGAACGTGGAGATTACCACGGAACGGAATGTTTAAATATGATAGACAAAAATATGTATAAGAACCGTGGAGCATTATTCATGGGGGAAATGAAAATATCGTCTTGGGCCGTAACTCTAAAGAGAGAAACATAAATTGAAGGAAGTGATAAAGGATTACTTAAGCTGTAGTGGAAACTATTAATGTTGAAGAAAAGAGCCTATCGATTTCGTAGCGATTATGCCTGAGAAGAGCGCCTAACTGATATTTAAAAAATATATACAAATGATGGAGCATCATATAAGGGGCCGGCCATTCCCCTGGTCAGCAAAGCATCCTGGCTTGGATTTATTCGGGTTAATCTATGGAGGTGTAGAGGGAAAGTCAAATGAAATTTAAAGCAGTAATATTTGATTTAGATGGGACATTAGTTGATTCAATTGATGGAATTGCCATTTCTATGAATAATGTGCTTAAAAGGCATGGGTTTGATGTTCACAATAATGAAACTTATAAAGCATTAGTTGGGCATGGTATGAAAGAATTAGTTAAAAAATCAATCTTTAATAAAAGTCTTAATGATGACTTATTAGCGCAGTACTTTATGGAGATGAAGGAAGAATATACAAGAAACTGGGATTACAAAATGTATGTATATGAAGAGATCGATGAATTATTACATTGTCTCTATAGCAACGGCATCTATTTAGCTGTGAATACAAATAAAGAAGAGGATATAGCCAGGAAGGTTGTTGAAAGGTTCTTCCCGTATTGGGGATTTTCATGGGTTGTGGGCAGCAGCGCTTTGATGCCTAAAAAACCAGATCAAA
>JABUEW010000093.1 GCA_013314855.1 Bacillota bacterium
AAGGTCCCCTTGGATGGAGTTCCAGTGAGAATCCCAAGCCATTATTCGTCACTTTTATGATGGCGGTTTTATCGAAGGAAGCAGTACATTTAAAAGTTTTTTATAAACAGTGGGAGGATGCTATTAGGAATACAAGTTATAATGCAAGCCAGGAATATATTGAAAAGTACCGGAAGGTTATTGATTTTATAAAAGAGTCTATAAAGCTAACCAAAGAGCAAGAGGAGTTTTACCTGAACTGGTGTATAAAGGAAATAGGAGACAGGGTAGATGCAATTGTCAACAACCAGCATCGGGGAAGCTATCATAAAGCAGCCGGACTACTGGTTGCGATGGCAGAGACTTTAGCGAACAGGGGGGAAAGGCAAAAGGGTATGGACTTAATCGAGAAATATAGAAGTAAATATCCCCGGCATTCAGCCTTTAAAAGCGAGATTATCCAGGCAGTACAAACATCCGGATTGTTTGATGCAAGAGCTTATGGGAGAAGGAAAAAAGCTTATGAAAATCTTGAGATGCTGCCTGGGCTCCAGCCGACGGACGAATAATACAGATAAAACAGAGTGTAGTTTGAGGGGAGATGTATGAGTATTCGATAATAATAGATTATTGACGTTGGACAGCTTTATTGGAGGTAGTTTATCGGCATCTTACGCCCCCATCGGAAGAAGACAAGCATTATAAAGTCTTTGTTGATGGTTTAAGAGATTTGTTTAATAAATATAGTAATAATGGTATTCTTTTATTGCAAAATAAAACCCACAGTTATACAGGTGAAGTTTGAAATATATTTTCCAATGGTTAGGAATACGTCCAGTCTTGCCTTCAGGTGTATGGCTGGGCTGGATGTAGGTAATACGTTGGAGAACAAAGCGTATTCGGAATTGTGTACAAGGTCTGAGTCCAAATCGACGCAGTGATTTAGAGTTGCAGGATAATGATTTGAATTATAGCAACGGCTCAATTATCGAAAAAGATACATATGGCATTAGAAAGAAAATGGGTGATATGATAATTAATGGGGTATATATTGAAATTGCAAATTCACACGGAATCGCACGCATGTTGACTTTTTAATTATTATTGTATAATATTGTTAAAACAGGAGTGAGAAGATAAAGCTTATATTGAGTTCAATATAAGTGCTGTTTCTTCATAATGCAACGCACCTTTTGGAAAACGGTACTGACTTGCACTGCCTACAGGAACTCCTGGGGCATACAAGCTCAAAGGCGACATAGATTTATAACCATGCATGTGAAATAGATTACAAAAGATACGCAACCTAAAGGATATGCAGTCCCATGGATGATTTTATGGGTTTTTCCACCATAGTGGAGTTTCCCAAAACAGGTTCGGGAATCCCTACCTCATAAGGGTAATATCCGAAATAGGTTCGGGAATCCCTCTGCACAGGTAGATAAAACGAAACAGGTTCGGGAATAAGATGTTATGTGATATGTGTTGCGATATCTGCGCCATTAGTGTGTAGTGTAAAATAAAGTTATTTTTTTATTGAAGATATGGTAAAATATATTTAGGAATAATAAAAATGGTGGTGATAGCTATGAATACAGGAAAAGAAATAATTTTGAAACTTATTGATGATATTCCTGAAACTAAGGTTGGAGAAGTGATAGATTTTCTTTTATATTTAAAAGGAATTTAAAAGGAAAGAAAGAACAAGTGCTATATTTAGATTTTGAAGAAGAAGAAGAAATTTGGAATCTCATAAATACGGAAGAAAGGGTATCATCCGAGAAAGTAAATGAGCTTCTTAAAGGTGAGTAAAATGCGGAAGATTACTTATTTAAGAAGTGCATACAAGACATTGGAGACATATGACGTAAATACAAGAAAAAGGATTATTACAGCTATTGAAAGAATTCCACAAGGAGATATAAAAAATTACAAGGAGCGATTTATTATGACTTGGGATGAAGTAAGAAAGTTATATCCTAATCAGTTTGTTAAGTTTAAGATAGCAGAATCTCATATTGAAGGAAATAAGGAATATGTTGATGAGGTTGCTATCATAAAAGCTATTAAAGATGGCAAAGAAGCTATGAAAGAATTTATACAGCGTAAAGAAGGAGAATATGTTTATAGCACTAAAAATGAAAAGCTAATAATTGACCTGGTAAAACATATAGGGATAAGGAGGAGCGTATAAAGTATGTATAAATTGCAGTATAAGAATGGACTTTTATACGCTTCTGTTATTTTACAACATGGGAATAAATCTATTACTGTTGATGATGTTATAGTTAATACAGGGGCATATCATACTATTATTTTGACAGATTATCTAAAAGATTTAGATGTTGAGTTTACAGAAGATGATGAACTTGTTAAATCGTCAGGATATGGTGGACTACAGATGAGTTCAGTACGGAAAAGTATAGATAGAGTAACAATAGGAGATATTTCTTTAGCAAATATGAAGATTGATTTTGGAGAGATAGATCCTTATGAAAGAGTTAATGGACTTATAGGACTAGATTTTTTAATAACAGTAGGCATAATTATTGATTTAGTTGATTTAACAGTGTACAAAAAGAATTTTTAGAGTGGTTCTCTGTATGTCAACATTTTCCATCGCTTAATATAGTATTTGCACAAGGACGCACTAAGGCATATTCTTAAGGCATTGTACACCACATCCTTTCGCCGGGAGCGAAGCTCCATCAAGGGGATATTCCTTAAGGGTCCGGCTCAGGAACGTCGCAAATACCCGGTCGTTATGTGATATTGGATGTAAGGAACGAGCCATCCTTGGCGCGAATTTTAAAATAAGGTTTTGGAAAATAAAAAAGTAAGTATCATTTATGGTAATAAATTTATAATATAGAGATTTGCAAAAAGATCTAAAAAAGAGGTGAGTAAAAATTTACCATCAAAGATGAACTTGATTTGAAGGGTTAGATTTGTAAATCCTGGTAAGAAACAAATAGAAAAGAGTATAAGAGGACAAAAAAAGGCATGCCAAAATAACTTCAGTATATACTGAAGGTAAGCTTAAGTAAGTAATTATAAAAAAGCAATAGTATTAAGCAATAAGAGGCCTTAGGCTTCTAAAACATTCAGGCTTATTAAGTAAGTCAGCAAGGATGACAGTAATTAGCTGTGTGATGCCGGCGAGGTAGACATCAGCTTTAATTGTCAGCCTGTCACGGGTTTTAGGAGAGCCTACGGCCATAGGTTCCTTGAAATATTGAATATTTTGCTCCACTTTACACCTTAAGTTATAGAGGGTATTCCATTCATCGGAATCTCTAATGATACCGGGGTAAGTACGAAGGTCCTGGTGAGGGTAGGTATAAACCATCCTGCCTGAAGGAGAAGAGGTACAAGGGTCCTCACAAGTACAAACGCGCTTGCCGTTTACCCAGGAAATCTTGGGACACTCCCATTTATCCCTTGGAGCTCTTCCCTTACCCCTACAAGGGTAGGCATATTTAAAAGGAGTTCCATCCTTAGGGCAGAGCGGACGGCCTAACTCATCAAAACCCGGCTTAAGAAGCTTAAGACTTGGTGTTTCTTGGATTTAATGGGATTATGGCTCTTTCAAAGCCGCACTCATTAAGCAAGAATGGGTAGGTATCGTAAGTATCGAATATGGAATCGCCAAGGAAGGTGTGGTGAGGGGCATTCGGGTGCATATTGAAGAAGTCTTGTAGAACGGGTTTTAGGGCAGTAGAGTCACCGATAGATTTGTCCTCCTCGGGAGAGTCGGACTTCTTGTCTATTTCAACTTCCGGATGTTTTTCTTTGAAGTCATCATCAAGGAAGGTAATATTTCTGACGATACCGAGGGCATTTGTAAGTATAGCGAACTTGTAGACGTAGCAGAAATGGCCGTTAATAAAGAGTTGTTTGACCTCAGTATTAGAAGAAGCACAGGATTATTTTCAGTAACGTAGGCTTCAATACCGGAGGTATCAAAAATGAGGGTGGAAGCGAGTTGGGAGTTAATTTTTTGGCACAGAGGTTCTGTAATGTCTACAAGGTTTTCAAAAAGGTCCTTTAATATGCTCAACAAAATCCTTTTTAAACCTTGAGAACTGAGAATCATCGGGGACACTATCGAAAAATCCGCAAAATTCCCGGGCTTCTCTGCAAAGGAGCAAGAATATGATTAACAAAGAGACGGTAGGTATACCGAGGATTTTTTGAAGGATTAAAGCTGAAAGCATTGAAACCAGTGAATATTTCCTATCCCTTCCCAGAGTACTGTAGTAGGCACGGTAGAAGGTAAGAGGGATATAAGATGCTAAATCAAAGTATTCGGAGAGAAGGTTTAGGAAAGAAGGTTTGTTATTTTGAAACAGGTCCTTACATTGGGAGTAAATGTCAGCGAATGAAATTTGTTTAAATTGCTTAAGCATTTGATTTCTTCCTCCTTATTAGTGGTAAAATTTCAATTTTCAACATAATTATACACTATTTGGGGGAGGAAATCAATATAAAAATTATGCTAAAACCCTATAATTTAAAGGGTTTCAGCATTTTACAAATAACTAAATAATATACTTACATATGGAGGATATATTAATATTATGATTCTTTCCGTTTAGCGCCGAACCGATCAGGCGATGCACCACTTTTCCCATTATGAAAAGGTTGGATTATACACGAAAATCCATAAAGCGCTAAGGGCGAATGGTGTATAGACTGCTGAAATGCTAACTATTTAGGACTTGAATTTAATAGCTGAAATTAAATTAATATTAATTCGTTTTATTATGATAATGTATCTTTAATAATTGAAGCAATTTTACGTGTAGGGGTGGATAGTGTTTGTCAAATAAATCAACAAGAAGAGGTTTTAATCCAAATGATCACAAGTGGTTTTCACATGAGGCCATATCCGTGCTTAAGACCGCTCAGGAAGAGATCCAGTGGCTGCTTGACAGGGGATATAAGCCAAATGTGGTAATACCCTTTATATGCAACCATTACCTGCTTTCTGCGAGACAAAGGCTTGCTCTTCAAAGAGCGGTTTCCTCAAGTTTTCAAAATGAAAGAAGGAAACACAAAATGCTTCCTCTTGAAACCGCTCGTGAAGGATGTCTATACATTGACGGATTTAATCTTATTATCACTCTTGAAGTGGCGCTTTCAAAAAGCCCGGTCATACTTGGAAATGATGGTGTCATGAGAGACTTAGCGGGCTTGCGTGGCACCTATCGCTTGATTCGGCAAACCGATAAGGCATTGGAACTTATAAAAGAATGTTTTAGGGAGCTTTCGGTTCCGGAAGCCTGGTTTTATCTGGACGCACCTGTTTCAAACTCCGGCAGGCTACGGTATAAAATCCTTGAACATGCTGATGAATGGGATATTCCTGTTCAGGTTGAACTTGTACCGGATGCTGATTATGTTCTTTCCAAAAAGGATCGCATAGTGACTTCGGATTCTACTGTTCTTGACAAATGCATAAGCTGGTTTAATCTTTCAAGAAAAATTATCGGTGATTATATAAAAGATGCCTGGATTATAAACTTCAATCCTTCTAAGCCATGAATCCGGATTTTAGAAGGCAGGGGATAGCTATTTCATTGGATAGCTACTTCATTGGTTGACAGTTGGTTGTTATTTTGAAAAATAACAAGCCTAAATATGTAATCAGTGAAAACCTGTTTGTCCCGGGTAATGAGGATTGACAAACGATACCTTACAAGCCAGAGGTTCTGGGATCATATGGGGTATTTAAATGAGGACAATATCAGTAAAATTGAACTTGAACTTACTAAAAAAGTTGTTAAAATGTTCGATATTGACCTAAGGTGCCTCATATACGATACAACCAACTTCTTTACCTGGATTGATACGGCTTCTGAGTCAGAACTGCCTCAGAGAGGTCACAACAAAGCCAAGAGGAATGATCTAAAGCAGGTTGGCCTTGCACTCATGGTGACAAGGGATTTTCACATCCCCCTGTTTCACAAAGTATATGCCGGCAATGTGACTGATCCGAAACAGTTTAAAACTATCACAGATGAGCTGGTTGCAAGGTATAAGGAAATAAGCAGTGAGTTTCATGATGTTACATTGGTCTTTGATAAGGGAAACAACTCAAAGGATGCCTACAAACACCTTGAAACCTCACCTTTTGATTTTGTATCATCACTTAAACCAAGCCACCATACTGATCTTCTAAAAATACCTTTAAGTGAATATGTTCCTTTAGAAGGAGCCGGTTTTGGTGGTGTCAGTGCATACAGGCTAAAGAAAAAGGTACTTGGAATAGAACGTACAGTGGTCGTGACCTATAACGAAGCCCTTTATTTAGGACAGATGCAGGGGTTGGTCCATCAACTAAGGAAAGCCAACAGTTCATTAAGAGACCTAAAACGTAAACTTGATGAAAGAGCAAAAAATCCGAAACCGAAGGGAAAGAAGCCCACCATGGAAAGTGTCGAAAAACAGATTAAGCAAATCCTCTCAGATGGCCCTTTAAACAAGATAATACGTTATAAGTTGGACCAGGAGCACGACAATGTAACTTTCTCATACGAAATAGACCATGAGGCCCGGAAACAACATGAAGTTGCTCATATTTATCCTAATGGCTCAGGACAAAAAGACTATTACACCCTCTCTGAGGTAAGCAGCCTGCAACAACAAATAATGGATATATTGGAAATTGTCAAGGTTCATCAAAACTAAGTTAGGTAATACACTTTCAAATCCTGCAAGCCATATGTTATAAGGCTTTGGAAGATTTGACTTTAAATAACTAGGAAACTTCTGGCTAGTGAAGAGAATGAAGAATTAAAATTAAGAAAAGCAAAGAAAATTTAAAATATGCGATGGATGAAAAGACAAAACATATTAATTTGCGAACTCCGAAATAATTTTTGTAAACTCCTCGGGGAAAAGTAAAGGCGTATGATGAGCCCCTGATTCAAAAAGATGTGTTTTTGCTCCCGGGTAGGCAGCAATCAATTCTTCATATTTATCGATGGTGTCATTATCATCCTTGCTGTTAATTAAAAGGATTTCCCCTTTCCAGTTTGCTGTATCTGGAAGTTCTTCCTTCAATCTGTCAACAAATGATGTATAGAAACCCATCAATGATTTATGGTCTATCCCGGAATACAGATTATTGAGATATGTATTGCGGAATTCATTGTATTGCGAATCTTGACAGTATTTCATCCTCCTTTTGAAGGCCATTTTTATTACAAACCCTGGTATATATTTTAAAACATTAATTTTCTTACCCTTTATCCTTTCAATAAAGTCTTTTGTCGGGAAAAACGTGTGGGCAAGAATAATTTTTTCAGCACTTTCCGGAAATATTGAAATGAAGTATTGCGCCAGTATGCCTCCGTAAGAATGACCGCATAAAATTACATGCTCTGCCTTTTCTTCTTTTAAAATATACTCGATAACTTCAGACCTTAAACGAAAAGAGTCAGGTATAAGTTCAAACGAAGGAGCAATTATTTTATAACATTTTTCCAATTCATTGATCTGGTATGACCACATCCCTGCATCAAGCCCGCCTCCATGGAGAAATACAAAAGTTTTGCCTGTTTTCACGCCACATGCAATGTAATTCCAATTTTTGCCTTTAAAATCAATTTCCTTCAAGCTATGATTTCTCCAAAAATCCGAGTAATAGTTATATGCTGTTATCCTATCCATTTTTCCCATTATTATCACATCCCACCCTATCCTATCCTGTCCTGTCCTATCCTGTCCTATACTATACAACTATCTTATCATAACATATTTTATCTTATCTGCATATAGTGCAAAAATATTATTATCGCAACCCCAAACCCGGCATGCGGCAACACACTCAGTTAAATTAATTTATGGCATAACTCGTATTTTAATTTCAAAAACAAATCATTATAAAAAAAAATTGTCTTGTTTATTTATGATGAATGCATCTGCCATAATGATTGTGCTCAGCATATTGAGGCAAAAGGAATAGTTTTCCTTGACGAACCGAAAGGTGTTCCTGCCATCCTTGATCGTTCGGGAATAGCAGCAAAACTTGCTCGCAATGTGGAAGAACGGCCCGCATGCTCGGCAGGCAAATAATACGGAATTGCAGGTGCGATTTATTTTTGTGTAACATATAATTCCATAAATGGATGTAATCATCCTGGACAACCAACCGATTAAAATATATGATGTTATAGCTGACTCGAGATAATTTTAATAGAGTAATATTATGGGGGATTATATGCAAAAATTTACTTTGAATGAAAAATTAGAACTCAAAGATGAAATTTTATTGATAAATAGTAAAGCGTGGCCAGAGTTCATGCTTCATTGGGATTGTAAAGAATGGTCTCATTTGTTTTCGACATTTTCTAACTTCCAGGTTATATTATTGGAAGGTAAAAAAACAATAGCGTTTGGACATACAATACCTCTATATTGGGAGAAAGAGATAGAGAATATTCCTGATAACTTGAAAACACTCATTGAGATAGCGGTTGAGACAAAGAAGAGATCTCTTAACCCAAATATTTTATTAGCTTTAGCTGTGGTTATAGCACAAGATTATAAAGGTAGAGGTCTAAGTTCAGAAGTACTTAAAGTGATGAAAGATATTGCAAATAAAAACGGAATAAATACTTTGATAGTACCTGTTCGTCCTACATTAAAATCAAAGTATCCACTAATACCTATTAGTAACTATTCGAAGTGGATAAGAGAAGATGGGCTTCCATTTGATCCCTGGTTAAGGGTACATAAAAAGCTTGGGGGAGAAGTGTTTAAGACTTCTGATGTATCAATGGTAATTAAAGGAACCATAAAAGAATGGGAAGAATGGACAAAAATGAAGATATATGAGAGCGGAAAATACATTTTTGAGGGTGCTTTAAATCCGGTAGATATTGATATTGAAAGAAATATTGGAATATATACTGACCCTTGTATATGGGTTAAGCACATTACATAGAAACTGGAAAGATATCAAAAAGGTAGCGTAAGAAGACATCGTTGAATAAAGCATCTCCGCAAGGGCTTCATCAATGATTAAGTTAAAATTATAAGAAGCGGAGTTTCAAAGATAAATAGTGATGTTTCAGCGATATTATGTGCAGCATATGTTTGACTTTTATTAATTATTTATGTATAATATTGTAAAAACAGGGGTGAGAAGATGGTGGTAACCATCCAAAAAGGTGGCGGAGGTTGCTTGATTGTACGATTTCCATATTCCAGGGAGACTGTTGAAAAGATATACAAAGGATCCGTAACCCCATGGATGATTATATGAATCTCTCCACCATAATGCAATTTCCCAAAACAGGTTCGAGAATCCCTCTGCATAGTGCGATTACCCGCGACAGACTCGGGAATCCCTCCACACAGGTAGATAACACGAGACAGGTTCAGGAATAAGGTGTTCTCTGCAATATAGCCCACTGACGCCGCCCGGGTCTCCGGCCGTCGGGCGGAATGAGAAGGAAATACACAGTTGAAAGATATTGTCATAAGGAGAGATAAATTATGAGTAAAATAGGCAGAAACGAGCCTTGCCCTTGTGGAAGCGGGAAGAAATATAAGAAATGTTGTATTGATAAGCCTGAACAGGATATTATGAGAGAAGGCTTTTTACAACGTTTAAAAAGTCTTTGGACATATGAAAAAGTAAGCAAAATGAGCACTGCTGAAATAATTCAACGGTTAGAAAGTATCGGTATCCCGTTTGATAAAGATGCTTTTTTAAGAGATATAGAAAAATTCTATTCAGCAGAACAAATTTCAGAGAATTGGTTTAAGAATTTTAGAGTAACGGCAAAAGGTAGGGATGAAGATTTTCCTTGGCTTGCTGCATGGATTTTATGGGAGAGATTAGCACCAACACATATATTGTCAATGGAGCAAATGAATGATTTGATTGATGAGGGTTTTGAACTTTTATCAAAAAATGATTCTAAAAAAGCCTGCGATGTTTGGTTAAAAGTATGGGAAGCACTAAAGTATAGATTTAAACCAGAATACAAAAACCTGGATTTTTTGGACAAGCAGTATAATGGAAGCTTTTTTATAAGAAACTTTTGTCAAGACCTCGAAAATGAATTACATAATGCTGCTTTGGATGATAAAACTTATTTTGAAAAAAGAATTAATTATTGTAGAGAATTTTGTGACTATTTCCCTGATGAACATGAATTAATTATTCATAATATGAGACGTTCCATTGCAGAATCATACTCTTGCATGTATAATTATGAACAGGCTGAATTGGAATATAAAAAGTTAGTGCAAGACTATCCCGATAATCCTTGGGGATATATTGGATGGGGGGATATGTATTTTTTCGACATGAAAAAAGATTATGCTAAAGCCAAAGAATTTTATGAAAAAGCCTTAGCTATAGCGAAAGACAAAACAGATATAATTGCTGTGCAGGAAAGACTGGAAGATTTAGAAAATGAAACGAGAATCTAATAAATAGCAGTGCCGCTATGACATCGAATCCTAAAGGATAAAGAACTATTTGCTACGATGTTTGCCTTTAAGGGTGGACATGGACGGGGCATTTTAACTAAAACAGCTAATAATTTGATAAGAGGAGAGAGATACATGCTTATTCAATGCACGAAAGCCTTGCTGGACAAGATGAATATTACCGGAAACGAGCTGAAATCGCCAATTGAATATGAGGAGCGGCCGGGCGAATTTAAAAAGCACGATTATGTAACCGGCGTATATGAGGCGGGCTCCGCTGCGGAAGATGTGGAAAACGACCTGACGGAATTGATTGCCAAAGTAAATGCGTACGAGGGCAAGGGACGGCTTTTTTGGGTCAAGAGGAGCTTATAGAAAACAACTATAAAAGGAGGCAATAAGTCATGATGAGAGAAACCGAGTGGTAGTTCATAATTTATGCTTATAATAAAAAATTGCAAGCTGGGTTCTGTCTCTTAAGTTCAGCTTCTCAAGGATAACACTTATATAATTCCGCACCGTTCCTTCACTCAGGTACAGTGTCTCTGAAATCTCCTTATTTGACAGCCCATTTGCTACCAGTGTGATTATTTCAATTTCTTTTTCGGTCAAATTAAAACTATTGATGTTAAAACTATTTATGCCATCTTTACGGGTATCACCCTTAAATCCCGGGATTTTCGTAATTATTTCGTCACCGAATACCCTCTGTCCCATATAAACAGCCTTGACCGATGGAATTATGCTTTCAAAATTCTGCTTTAAAATATAGCCTTTTGCTCCAATTTGAAAGGCTTTTGCTATATATTCATTATCTGAAAAGGTGGTTAAAAAAAGAATCTTTGCGTTTTTATCTTTTTCTATTATTATTTCAGCAGCTTCTATCCCCGTCATACCATCCATCCTGATATCCATCAGCAAAACATCAGGCCTTAAGTCCAGGTAGAGATCCACAGCCTGCTGGCCGCTATATACTGTCCCCACTACTTTAATTTCCCTGTCGGCTTCCAATATGGTTTTTAAGGAAGCACAAACCAGCTTGTCGTCATCCACAATCAATATTCTCAAGTTTGTGGTACCTCCTTCGGAATGGAAATAAAAATTTCAAAACCGTTTTCTGTTATTATATTGATATTCCCGTTAAATGAATGTACCCTGTCAATCATATTTCTAAGCCCCAGGCCGTCTTCAATATTGTAGCCTTTCACCGAACCGTTATCCCTTATAATGAGCTGGTAAAATGCCGGGTGTTCCCTGAATGTAATGGAAGTATGGGTCGCGTTTGAATGCTTCATTATATTGGATAAAGCTTCTTTTACAATGGAAATAAATGCGTATTTAAGCTTTTTTTCCGGTGTGCTATTGATATGATAATCATAGCTTATCTCACAGAAGGTAAATTGATCTATTATTTTTTCTATTTCGGCATTAAGATCAATGGATTCATCATACAACTCGTGGACACTGGTTCTTATGCTGTTCATCGCTAGAGACAACGTATTATTGAGGGCTTCAAGACCATTTCTGACTTTTTCATCCTGATTAATGGTAAGGAGCGCACCGGACTGTAGAATAGCGCTCGACAGCAAATGTCCCACATTGTCGTGAATTTCCCGGGCAATACGGTTCCGTTCGTTTATGGTTGCGAGGGTCCGTTCATTATCCTGATTTTCAATCAAGGCCCTGTTCTGTTTCTTCAATTGGATCGACATTTCTCTTGTTGTGTCGCTTAGCTCATTATATTTAAAATATAGTTTAATATACGCTTCCGCTCGGTACCTAATCAATATGCAAAGAAACAGTAGGGTTATTACCGGGGAAAATAATTGTATGGAAACAGGCTTGATAAAATATAGAAGCGGGATAATGCCAAAGAGATTAATATATTGGTATTTGTAAAATAGCATGTCGTAAGCAATTAAGGGCAAAAAAACCACCAATTCAGACACAAAACAGGATAAGACGGAAAACCCTGTTGTTAAAACTGTTCTTAGCCTTTCGTCATCAAAATAGCTTAAAAATCCGCTGAAAGTTATGCTGATAAGTATTGTTACCACACTGATGTTTAAATCTGCCTGGCAAAGATAGACAATCAGGCAGCATATGAAAATAATAAGCTTATCTGTTAGATTTATGAAAATAAACATAACTGTTTATCCTATTCCATATTATAAATATATCCTTAATCAGAATATTACCATTTGATTTATATAATTACAAGTATAAATTATTCTGAATCCCTTGATCAACTTTCCACCTCTTGCCCCCATATGATAAGGCATATGTGATGGCATATAATATGACATTTGTCATCTTATAAAGTGATTTGCGGCACTTACAATGGAAATTGAAAAGGACTATTATTATTACATAAGAACCGTCAGGCTGTGTGACAGAGCGCGTGACAGAGAACGATCCACTAGCATTGAGAACTATTCCCTGACACCTGACACACGGGCACATAGCATGTGACAGGGAACCGTTCCCGGCACGGAGAACATTTTCCTAGCGCCAACACGCTGCGTTTCCTGGCGCAGGTATACACTGTCACTGTCACTGTCACTGGCACTGGCACTGGCATCGGCACAAGGAGGTAGCCAAAATGATTATAAAAGTAAAAAATTTAGTTAAACGTTACGGTGATTTGGTCGCGCTAGACCATCTCTCGCTTTCGGTAAGGGAGGGTGAAATTTTCGGCTTGCTTGGACCAAACGGATCAGGTAAAACAACCGCTATTAACTGCATTTTATCCCTGCTTAAGTATGACAAAGGCGAAATTGAAGTATTTAATCAGCCCATGACACCGGAATCATATGAAATTAAGCGCCATATTGGAATAGTCATGCAAAACGTGGCAGTATATAACGAATTGACAGTATACGAAAATATTGATTATTTCTGCGGGCTTTATGTGCAGGATAAGGCTTTAAAAAAGAAGCTTGTAGATGAAGCGATTGAATTTGTCGAACTGGGTGAGTATATTAAATTCTACCCTAAAAAGCTAAGCGGCGGATTGCTAAGAAGATTAAACATAGCGTGCGGCATTGCACACAAACCAAGGTTAATAATACTGGATGAGCCTACTGTCGGAGTGGATCCCCAGAGCCGGAACAGGATTTTGGAGGGGATCGTGGAACTGAACAGGCAAGGGGCAACAATAGTTTACACTTCCCATTACATGGAGGAGGTAGAGCAGATTTGCAGCAGAATTATAATACTGGATAAAGGCAGGGCAATCGCAGCAGGCACCAAGGATGAACTTAAAGCAATGATTTCACTGGGTGAGAAGATCACTGTTGAATCCTACGGTATATCCCAGGAACAGCTTTCAGCGCTGAAAAAATTGCCAAATATTGTTTCCGTTGAATATAACAATAGCAATCGCTTGCTTTTAATCAAGTCCAAAAAGGGAGAAAACAACCTGGAAACTGTTTTGGACTTCATTAAAAAAGAGGGAATTCAGTTTGGCAAAATATATTCCGAGTTGCCTACCCTGAATGATGTTTTCCTGGAAATCACGGGAAAAGATTTAAGAGATTAAGGGGGAATCATGATGTTTGCTCATATCTTTATGTACAGGCTCAAGTGCCTTCTCCGGGATCGGGAGACTATATTCTGGACATTGATATTTCCCTTGCTCCTGGCCGTATTTTTCAATATGGCTTTTTCAAATCTGAACAACGGAGAGACATTTAAAGCAATAGATATTGCAGTTGTGGATAACGAACAATACCAGGAAGACCAATATTTCAGGTCAGCTTTAAACGAGGTTTCGCAAGGTTATGACAGGCTGTTCAACCTGGTTGTGGTTTCAAAAGATAAGGCTGAGCAGCTTCTTAATGATAATTTAATTGCCGGGTATATAGTTGTTGAAACCCCGTTAAAACTGGTTGTCAACAAATCAGGAATGAACCAGAGTATCATAAAGAACTTCCTGGACAATTATATCCAAACAGTATCCGCTGTCAATTCCATATTGACCGTTAATCCTTCCAGGCAGCAGGAGTTATTTAATGACCTGGGAAACCGGCGGCAATACGTCAAAGAGGTTCCAGGCACTAAAGCTGAACCTAATAACGTGCTTTTATATTTTTACACGTTAATTGCCATGGCATGCTTTTACGGAGGTTTTTTTGGAATGCGTGAAATCACGGATACTCAACCGAACATTTCTCCGCTTGCCGCCAGGATAAATACGGCTCCTGTTCACAAGCTAAAATTATTTGTGTACAGTATGAGTGCATCATTATTGATCCATATTGTTGAAATGCTTGTTATGCTGATGTTTTTACGCTTTGCTATCAGGATCGATTTTGGAACAAAGACAGGTTATGTTCTCCTGACCACAATTGTTGGCTCTATTGCAGGCAATACATTTGGCGCATTTATAAGTGCAATAGTAAAAAAATCCGAAAACATTAAGGTAGGCATATTGATATGCGTGAGCATGGCCGGTTCTTTCCTGGCAGGTATGATGTACCAGAATATGAAATATATCGTTGCGCAAAAAATACCCATTTTATCATACCTGAATCCCATAAATTTGCTGACAGACGCTTTTTACTGTCTTTACTACTATGACGGCTTTTTAAGATATACCGTTAATATAGGTATCCTGCTAATCTTTGTTATAGCATTCTGTTTGGGGATTTACTTCATAATAAGGAGGCGTAAGTATGCAAGTCTTTAAGCTTTGCTTGAAAATATTAAAGAAAAACCTACCGCTTATGCTTATGTATATTTCGATTTTTGTGGTTGTATCAATCATAATGACATTTGCCACGGCAAATGAACAGCAAAAGGAGAACCCTTTCAGCCAGGCAAAAAGCAATATTGCATTTATTAGCGAGGAAAACAGCCCGTTAATAGATGGATTGAAGCAGGAGCTCGGAAAAATTGCTAACTTTGTTGAGCTTCCCGACAAAACCGACGCATTGCAGGATGCCCTGTATTTTAGGGTTGTGACTTACATCCTTCGTATACCTGAGGGTTTTACCGAGAGCTTTATGAAAGGGGAAGATGTACAGGTTGAAAAGACAGTTGTGCCTAACTCTTACAGCAACACATATATCGATTTAACCATTGACAAATACCTGAATATTGCCAGGCTCTATGTGCAGCAAATGGGAGATATTTCGCAGGAATCACTGGTTCGGCATCTGAAGCGGGATTTATTCGACGGTGCGTCCGTAGAACTGAGAACAACTGCCAATGATTCCAGGAACAATATTTACTTGAATTACTATTATAACTATTTTCCGTATGCGCTGTTATATGTTCTTATCCTGGGCATGGCCGAATTAATGCTTGTGTTTAATGACAGTGATTTGAAAAAAAGAAATGCATGCTCACCTTTGAGCTCTAAAAACATGAACATGCAATTCATGCTTGCAAATGTTATGTTTACATTTGTTTCATGGCTGATAATGGTTGCATTCTGCTTCGTGTTAAACTTTAAAAGCAGTTTCAATATGAACACCGTTTACTTTATAATAAACTCCTTTGTTTTTGCCATTTCTGGTGCCAGTATGAGTTTCCTGATCGGAAATTTGGTGAAAAGTAGGGGCGCAATTGCTGCAGTCAGCAATGTTGTGACTCTTGGACTTTCTTTTATCAGTGGAGTTTTTGTGCCCCAGGAGTTTTTAGGGAGTTTTGTTCTAAAGATTGCAAGTTTTACTCCTACCTATTGGTTTGTCAGAGCAAACAACATGATTGCAGGACTGACACAATTCGATTTTGCCAGCATGGAACATGTTTTATCAGGAATGTTGGTGCAGGTTTGCTTTGCATTGGCATTCTTTGCTGTAGCCATGGTTATCGCAAAGAAAAAAAGGTTAAGCTAGGAGTCTGCCCGAAAACACAAACATAATATACCAGATATAACATAAGATAACATAACAACAAAAGCCAAAAAACATGCTAAAATCCGCATAACAATCTACACTTAAAGCTGTCAATATTTTTTGAAAATGTCACCTAAGAAAGCGAAAAATATAAGTTAATTATCGTGAGAAAATGTCACATTAATATAAAAATGAATAAGGTATGAAGAGAAAATAAAGGGGGCTTTGCCCCCTTAACCCCCATCCTCGCCGGAAGGCAGGAGGGCAGGTTATAAACCTGCCCTCAAAATGACAATAGGA
>JABUEW010000094.1 GCA_013314855.1 Bacillota bacterium
TCCGACGAGGGATAAGCAAATCAACTGTATGAGCAAAATAATTACATTGATGTGCTATTAAATTTTATTCAAATTATTTTGCGAGTTTGATTTGCCCCGAAGTGAATTTACAGGCTCTAGAGGCCTGGAGCACCGTTTCTGGAATATAATGGGACATGGGAAGAAAATCCGCCCCCTTTTTTAGTACTTGTTGACAAAATACGATATGTAAACTAAAATGTTAATAACGTATTGAATTGATAACTAATGTACTCAACATATAATATGTGCGTGATATAAGCCATAAAGCTTATATAATTATTTTTTTGTAGAATGGTAGAATGGGGGGTTTTAATAATATATTATGCCAATAACAGAAATGCTGTCTTGTAATGCACGGATGTATCCTGATGAAATAAGTCTAATCGAACGTGAACCGGCAATAGGTAGTAGAAGGGAAATAACCTGGAAGGAATTTGAAACACAGTCCAATAAATTCGCGAATGCTTTAATTGAATATGGAATTAGGCGTGGAGATAAGGTTATTATACTTTTAATGAATTGCCTCGAATGGCTTCCCATATATTTTGGTGTTTTAAAGACAGGCGCACTGGCTGTACCCTTGAACTTCCGTTTTACTGCAGGAGAAATTCAAAAGTGCGCTGAAATTGCTGAAGCAAAGGTACTTGTTTACGGACCTGAGTTTACTGAAAGGATTGACAAGATAAAAGCTAATCTTTCTTTTATTGAAAAGTTTATTTTTGTGGGAGAAAGCTGCCCTGGTATAGCTGAAAGTTATACTAATATATTAAAAGAATATCCGGAAGATGATCCAGGTATTGAAATTTGCAATTCCGAAGAAGCTGCCCTTTATTTTACATCGGGTACTACCGGTACCCCAAAACCTATTATTTTAACACATGCCAATCTTGTATCGGCATGTATTACAGAAAACAGGCACCATCTTCAAAGCCATGATGATAATTTCCTTTGTATTCCTCCACTTTATCATACCGGTGCCAAAATGCATTGGTTCGGCAGCCTTATTGTAGGCTCTAAAGCGGTTATTTTAAAGGGGGTAAAGCCTCAATGGATCCTTGAGGCAGTTTCGGAAGAAAAAGCTACCATCGTATGGCTTCTTGTCCCATGGGCCCAAGATATATTGGATGCTATAGAAAGCGGGGAAGTCAATCTTAAAGATTATAACCTTGAACAATGGCGTCTTATGCATATTGGAGCTCAACCCGTACCTCCCAGCCTGGTACAAAGATGGAAGAAGGTTTTTCCGAATCATCTTTATGATACAAACTACGGTTTGTGCGAATCAACAGGTCCGGGTTGTGTCCACCTTGGAATTGAAAACATCCACAAGGTTGGAGCCATTGGTTTGCCGGGTTTCAACTGGGAAGTGATGATTGTGGATGATAATGGCAAGCCTGTCCCGGACGGTACAGTTGGAGAACTTATTATAAGAGGACCCGGCGTTATGAAGGGCTACTACAAAAACCCGGAAGCAACTGCCAGGGTATTAAAAAACGGCTGGCTCTATACCGGAGACATGGCAAAAAAAGATGAAGACGGGTTTATATACCTTGTTGACCGTAAAAAAGACATAGTAATTTGCGGCGGAGAAAACATATTCCCCGTAGAAATTGAGAATTTCCTGATGACCCACGATGATGTAAAAGACGCTGCAGTTATCGGTATGCCCGACAAGCGGTTAGGTGAAATTCCTGTAGCAATTGTGGAAACCAAACCTGGAAGGGAGCTTACGGAAAGCATGATTATTGATTTTTGCCAGGCTCTGCCCAAGTATAAGAGGCCAAGGAAAGTCTTCTTCGATAAAGTGCCCAGAAATCCCACAGGCAAAATAGAAAAACCTAAGCTTCGCGAAAAATGGTGCAATACAAGCAAGTCTGTTTTTGTGTAAATTAATAAATGACTGTCCTTGGCTAATCCCTTGGCCAATAATCTATATCCAATTTATATTTTGTGTTTACTTGTATGGTTGTGTTTACTGTATGGCATTGCTCTTATTGCAGGGTATTGCTTTCCTTCTTCTTTCTTTTTCTTTTCAAATAATAAACAACATATATCACTATCCCTGCCAGAAGGAGGACGGGAGAAATACTCACTATAGCAATCAATATCCATATAGTTACACTGTATAGCCCATTAACAACAGTTATAAAACCATTCTTCATGGTTGACCATATTTCCTCAGGTGAATTGAATTGCCAACCGACAGTCCTGGTCATTTTCATGGGATTGCTTTCCTCATCAATGTATAAAGTAATAGTGGCCATGTCTATGAGCTTATCCCACATATTAATCTGTCCCTGCATACTGTCAATGTCTGCTTGAATGCGGGTTAATTCAGCGTGTATTTTTAATGTTTCTTCAACAGTCTGAGCCTTTTTCAATAACTCCCTCAACTGGTCCCTGCTGGCCTTATAACTTTCAAGCCTGGCCACATAATCGTAATATTCGGAAGTTATGTCCCGGCTCCTTATATTTGATCTTTTGATTTTTCCCTCTCCTACATATTCAGTAAGCTTTTGTTCAAACAAATCCAGGTTTTCAGGTGGGATTTTTAAGACAATTTCCATTCTCTTGAAATCCCCCGATACACTGAAACTTTTGCTGAATTCTTCTCCTCCAACATCCCGGACAATTTCCATTATCTTTGAATAGGCAGACTCTACTTCCTTTACTTCAACTGCTATTTCACCGCTCTTAATGACCTTTCTGATGTCCTCTTTATTTCCTGTATCTTCATCCCCATATACGGCCCTGGCCTGGCTCTGATAACTGCTGCTGCCTCCGATACTGCCTCCAAATGAGTTGCTGTAATTCGCCTTATCGGCAGAAGCATCTGCTTGAGGCGCCGACTCCACAGCAGTAGAGTCGCTTTTCATCCTGGAAGCACCGCAACCGGTAAGAGTAATGAATAGGAATATCAGTGCTATTAAAATCGTTGAAAATCCGGTTATCCCTTTTGTTTTTCTCATTTTAATTGTTTTGCTCAACCTGTCGGCTTTGACTATAATTTCATTCCTTTTAATACTTCCTGCTTTTTTATTTGCTCTGTTATCTTTGTTTAACATAGCTATGACCCCCTTTTCTATTTCTATTATCTAATATTTATTATCTATTATACAAAAGAGTAAAATATTAATATTAACGTTTAGTAAAAAGTCAGTATTCCTGTACACTTGTTTTGACTTATTTGGACATGATAAAGTTTCACATAAATAATTCTGGTCTTAATTATTAAGTCTAATTGAATTATCCGATAAAAAAGAGTAAAATGTCAATAAGAAGGGAGGTTTTATTTTTGAGATTTGACCTATTACATCCTGCAGACCAGGTAGTTATGATGATGGAGAGGATTTATAGCTATGGAATGACTACTACATCCGGGGGAAACATTTCAGTCCTGGATGATAATGGAGACATATGGATTACTCCAAGCGGCATAGATAAAGGTTCTCTTACACCCAAGGATATTATAAGGGTCAAAACGGACGGTGCCATGGAGGGAATACATAAACCGTCGGTAGAGCTGCCTTTCCACAGGGAAATATATCAAAAAAGGGAGGATATAAAAGCTATTATCCATGCACATCCACCAGCATTAATATCCTTTAGTATTGTACGCCGAATTCCTAATACACGGCTTATCCCAAACGCCCATATTGTATGTGGCCCTGTAGGTATGGCCAAATACGGTCTTCCAGGTAGCCTGGATTTAGGGAATAAAATTGCATTGGAATTTGCAAAAGGGCATAATACAGTAGTACTGGAAAACCATGGAGTTGTTGTTGGTGGCATAAATCTCTTCCAGGCATTTATGGCCTTTGAAACCCTGGACTTTTGTGCAAGATTGGAGATAAAGGCCAACCGTATTGGAAAACCTGTAGCTTTGACGGACAGGCATATTGAAATATCTAAAAACAAACAAAATGTTCAGATGAATGAGTTTATCCCCCGGAACTTCAGCAGTGAAGAAAGGGCGGCAAGGAAAGAGATGTGCCGGTTAATTCATAGGGCATATGACCAAAAGCTTTTTACCAGTACACAGGGGACTTTTTCCCAAAGGCTTGGAGATAATTGCTTTTTAATTACACCTTACGGTGCGGACAGAAAGTACTTGGATGTCGGTGATATCGTACGAATCGAAAATGGCTGGAAAGAGGCAGGTAAAAATCCAAGCCGTTCGGTTATGCTTCACAAATACATTTATGAAAAACATCCATATATTAATTCGGTTATTATTGCTCATCCGCCGAATATTATGGCATTTGCAGTGACAGAAGAGAAATTTGAAACAAAAACCATTCCTGAAAGCTATATCATGCTTAGGGATATCCCCAAATTACCATTCGGTTCAAGCTTTATGCAACCCCGGATGGTAGCAGAAGCCTTTTCGAAGGCAACACAAATTATTCTTATAGAAAACGACTGTATTATAGTAACAGGCAACTCACTTCTTAATGCCTTTGATAGGTTGGAAGTTGCAGAATACAGCGCCAAGGCTATTATTTCATCAAAGGTATTGGGAGATGTGGTAGCCATAAACAGTGAACAGTTGGCGGAAATAGAGGAGGCTTTCAAGTTATGAAAAAAATAAAAGTATTATCCGTTGAGTGGAGTAATAAAGAAATAGATACTTTTATTCAGACTGAAAGCCTTATGGAAAGAATTGAGTATTATGTTGAAAAAGCAGAAAAAGCAGCAGGGTATGGCGCCGGCATAATAGTCTTTCCTGCTTTTACAGGTTGCCTCTATCAACTCCTGGAAACAGGTACAATTGATAACTATAGACACACTTGCAGCAGTAATATGCCTGGCATACCAGGCTGCAATACTTCCACCTTAAATAATAAATTCGAAGAATACTTCCTTAATCAAATAATGAACATATCTCATAAATATGAAATACTAATATGCCCCGGCAGTTACTGGAGCATAGAAAAAAACCCCGAAACCGAAGAAGGGAATAAAATTTACCATGAATCCTGTATTATTGCCAATGGCAATATTGTTTTGCGTCAACGGCAATTATACCTTGCCCGATGGGAAAGGCAATTGGGCCTTTCAAGGGGATTAGATGTAGAATTAAGAGAAGTAAGGGAATGGAAAATAGGTATTGTACTTTCAACAGATGTATTTTATCCCCAAGTCTCAAGAAAACTCGCCCTAATGGGGGTTGATATTGTACTTTCGCCTGTAGGCTTTATAGGAGAAAGAAATATGGCCCTGCAAATTAGCGGAATGTGGCAGGAAACCCAACAAAACCTGTTTTTTGCCGTAGAAAGCGGCTATAACGGCAGGTTGGGAGAAGTAGATCTGTGGGGTGAATCAATAATACATGCACCGCTTGAAATGACAAGAGGCGATGATGGTTTTCTGGCAAGGACAAATAGAGAAAAAAGCTTCATAATATCCGAACTGGACAATGATATGAGGAAGGCAGCCATTTCAAGGTTTAATGTACTCACCGGATTAAACCCGGCATTATACAATAACATGGGCCTTTTTGGCGGAGAGTCATGAATATGGAGATTTTTATTGAAAAATGGTTTTCAAAAAAGCTGTCATTAAAAAGGATTGGAAAATATCTAAGGCTGGTTGATAGTCAGATTGGTGAGCAAGCTGATTACCGGTTCATGCGTGAAGAAGAGTTCAATTCCAATGCAGTAATAGTTGCTTGTGTCCAAAGAGAGATTAAGCTTGTGAATAGTGTAGAAAAATATATCGATATGCTCCATGGGTTTGTAAAACAGGCATCCCGGGAAAAATGCAACCTCATTGTATTTCCTGAATATAACTTCTTTGATCTCTTTGGCCTGATACCCGGGTTTAGACATCTGAATAACTTTATTAACAAAAGTGCAAAGAAACAAACCGATTTAAATAATCATAATAACACTGTAGCTAATGATAATAATAACAACACTGTATCTAAAATATTGGAAGGTTCAGGCGGGGCTACTCTTGAAATGTACAAAAATTCCCATTCAAGCAACAATTCAGACAATAACAGTTTTCTGGCCATGATTTTCAGAAGCATTGCCATACCCATAGAAACAGGAATTAAAAGGATTTTTTCCTATTTAGCCAAAAAGTACGGCATATACATATACACAGGAAGCTATGTATTAAAAGAAGGAAGGGATATTTACAACGCAGGTTTTCTGTTTGACCCTGACGGAAACTGTATAGGGACACAAAGAAAAACCCATTTGGTTGAATTTGAAAAGCAGGTTGGTTTTAAAAGAGATTGTAAACTTGAGGTTTTCCCCTTCAATCCAAAAGGCTGTTCCCTTTCAAGGTTAAAAATTGCCATCCCGGTTTGTATGGATGCCACCTACTTTGAAACTTTTGCTGCCGCAAGAAAGGAAGGAGCAGACATCGTTGCAATACCAATTGCAAACATGGAAGAATATAACCCGTGGAGGGCATTACGGGGAATATGGCCCAGGGTCCAGGAATCCTATGTATACGGACTTAAAGCCTCCCTTAACGGCTGGATTGCAGGGATGCATTTTACAGGGAAGGCAGGCATATTTGCTCCAATTGGTATAACACCTGAAAAAAACGGGGTCATGGCAATTGCACCTCATTATGAAGGAAACTACCTCATAACCGCATCCTTAGACATGGAAGAGCTGCATAAAGAAAGAGAAAGGGCTGAATACCATGGTGACAGGAATTATGAATTTGAAAGAAAATTTTTAAATATTTATAAATTTATAAATAACACGTAAAGAAAGGCAGGGAAAGAAATGAAAGCAAAAAAGAGCTTTGCGTTACTCATGTATTCTGTTAGCTATATTGGAATATCCATACTGGTACAAACAACAGTAAAATGGTACCAATACTTCTATGCTCCGCCGGAAGTAAACCAGGGAGGGCTAAAAGTGTTAATCCCATTGGGGTTAATTGGTTTTACAATGATTATTGCCAGGATATTTGATGGAGTAGCGGATCCTATTGTCGCATATTTCTCTGATAATACCAGGAGCAAGCTGGGCAGGAGAATACCATACATACTTTACGGTTCCCTTCCTCTATGCCTTTCCTTTGTACTTATATGGTTCCCGCCTGTACAGGGAGAATCCATATTGAATTTTATATACCTTACGGTAATGCTTAGCCTTTTCTTTATATTCTTCACTATTGTAGTGGCTCCATACCTGGCATTAATCGGGGAAATTACCGCCAACGATAAAGAAAGGATAAACCTTACCATGATGCAGGGAATCACACAGGTTATTGGCGTTATGGTAGCAGAAGCAGGCTCCGGAGCAATAATAAAGGTGTCGGACTTTAGGATAATGGGAATTTCCCTTGGTATTGTTTCCTTTGCAACCTTGGTTCTAACTCCGATTTTTATAAAAGAAAAACCCCAGGAGTGCCAGGTAAGCCAGTATATAGACCACCAACCCTGTCCAACACTAAAACAACCTGCAGCAGGTCTTATGTCATCTTTAAGCAAGACCCTGGCAAACCGCAACTTTATATATTATCTTGTCCCATACCTTGCCATATGGTTCGGTATTAATACCCTCACCATTGCTATGCCTTATATAAGTGAAATCCTCCTGGGAATGTCCGCCGAAAGTTCGGGGTTTCTTATTGCAGGTGCATTTGTAGTTGCTGTCTTATTCAGCCCTTTTCTGCCATCAATAACTTTAAAATACGGGAAAAAGAAAGTCATGATTGCCACATCCTTTGTATTCGGCATATTATTAATACTCCTTGGATTATTCGGAACCATTTTAACAGGATACGCTGCAATTGCAGTGGTACTGGTTGCAGGAATCCCACTTGCTGCAGCCCTGGTGGTACCGAACGCCATGGTGGCCGATATTGCAGAGCTTGACGGGATTGAAACCGGGGTAAGGAGAGAAGCCATGTTTTTTGGGACGCAGGGTTTGATAAATAAAATTGTTATAGGCCTCTCATCCCTGGTAACACCCCTTTTGTTTAAAACTTTCGGTTACAGCAGCGATAATCCGTTAGGATTGCAGCTTTGTGGTCCTATTGCCGGATTAATAGTCATGGCGGGTATAATTGTTTTAAACAAGTATTCATTACAGGAAGACAAACTTCAAGCTGTGAGACGCAACTGACACTTACACTACCCTGAATGTAACATTGGTAACAGGACCTTTTTCTCCACTTTCACTTACAGCCCAAAGGGATACATCGTAATTGCCCCGCGGTGCATCATATGGAATATAATAATTGAGAGAGAATGTAGTATCATTCTCCTTTTTCAAAACCTCAAATACACCGTACATGCCGACTGAAAGGTAAACCTTACTCACAGGTGCTGAAGCATCATCAACAATAACTTTAAAATTTACATTGGAACCTGGATACCCCTCACGAGGCATATCGGGAATTTTTAGGTTGTAATTGAAATTTGCCATGAAAACCACCCTTTCAATTTCATTTTAATCATTTAACTTATTTATACTGACCGGTCAGTATAATTATATGCCACTATTTTACTTTTGTCAATAAAAAATATTATGAAATAGTTGACATTTTAATAAGCGTTGGCTATAATAATATTGAATATTAAATTGGTCGGAGGCTGTTATGAATTATATAAAACGAAACATAGAAAACACAGTGAAAAAAACTGCTAAAATGTTCCCTGCTGTTTTGATAACAGGAGCAAGGCAGGTTGGTAAAACCACACTGCTAAAACACATTATAACTGATATTCCGTATATAACACTTGATGACCCAATACGGCTTCAAAATGCAATTGAGGAACCAGGCAGCTTTTTTAAGACCACGCCACCGCCCGTTATTGTTGATGAGATACAATATGCACCAAATTTATTTCCCTATATTAAAATGCTTGCTGATGAAACCGGAAAAAAAGGGCAGTTTTATTTAACAGGCTCACAGCAATTCAGAATGATGAAAAATGTTAGTGAAAGCCTTGCTGGAAGGATTGGCTTAATTAACCTTTTAGGGCTATCACTTCGTGAAATTAAAGGCGATAATTTTAATCAAAGCTTTATACCTACAGAAGAGTATTTTGAAAAACGAAAAGCATCTGTTAAGTGTTCCGATTATAAAGAAATCTGGAAGATAATACATAGGGGTTCAATGCCGGCTATGTATGCTGATGATTTAGATTGGCAGATGTTTTATGCGGCATATACAAAGACCTATATTGAGCGTGACGTTAGAGAGATAACCCAGGTTGGTAACGAGCTTAAATTTTTAAGGTTTATGACTGTCATCGCAAGCAGAACTTCTCAAATGCTAAACTTATCATCCATTGCAAATGAAGTAGGAGTTAGCGTGCCAACTGCTGACAGGTGGTTGTCAATTCTGATCTCATCAAACATTGTGTATTTACTGCAACCATATTATAATAACATAACAAAGCGAGCGATAAAAACACCAAAGCTGTACTTCCTTGATACAGGACTTGCAGCATATCTTACAAAATGGACTAATCCCGATGTGCTTGAAGCAGGAGCAATGGCAGGAGCATTTTTTGAGACCTTTGTCGTGGCAGAGATACTAAAAAGCTATTATAACGCAGGTGTATTAGATCCGGCATTATATTATTACAGGGACAAAGATCAAAAAGAAGTGGATATAATCATAGAACAAAATGGTATTCTATATCCCGTTGAAATTAAGAAAACTGCAAACCCTGGCAAGGAGCATATTGAAAACTTTTCGGTGCTAAAAACAATTAAAAATGTTAAGGTGGGAACCGGCGGAGTGGTTTGTTTCTATGATAAGTATATCAGGATTGACGAAAGTAATGTAACAATACCGGTTATTTATTTATAAAACCAGGGAAAACAATTTGTCTAACTATTCTTCAGGATAACCACTTCAAGGATATCCGCCACATCCTCGCATGAATCCAGCAAATCTTCCATGCCTGCATAAATATCTTTCCATTTGATTATTTCAATCGGGTTTGCCTCAGACTTGAAAAGTTCACTCATACTTTTCTTAAGAAGCTCATCACCCTCTTCCTCAATATTGTTGATTTCAACAATATACTTCTTAAGCTCATTACCCCTTTTGTAGCTTTTCAATTCTATCATGGCATCCATAAGAGCTTTACAACATCTCACCGCTAATTCAGAGAACTTTTTCATATCGTCCCTTATTGTTGTAATGTGGTATATTACCAGTTTCTGAGCAACATCATCTATATTATCTATAACATCATCAATATCATTTAAGATATTTAAAATATCTTCCCTTTCAATAGGTGTAATAAACGCTTTATTAAGCTTTTCAAGGGCAATGTGAAGATGCTTGTCTGCTTCATTTTCTATCTTCATAATTTCGTCCAGCTTATAAGAGTTCTGTGGGAAGTTTCCCAGCATGCTATCCAGTATCCGGATGGCCTTATATGCATATTCAGATGATTTTACAAATATATCAAAGTAATTGGTTTCAGAGCTTTTCTTAAACATTTTTTGTTTGCCTCCTCCCAAGCTAATGGTTTAATTAATCTATCGTTGAAATTATGTATTGTATTGATTATAAAATCACATATTGATTAAAATAATTGTTAAAATATTAGTAAAAATAACTTTGCAACCATATAAGCAATCAATCCGCATATTGGAAATGTCAGGATCCATGCTGCAACCATATCCTTGACAACAAGCCAATTTACTGAAGAAAAGCGCTTGGCCAATCCCACTCCCATTATTGCCGCGTTCTTGGTATGGGTAGTACTGGCAGGAAGTCCGAATACTGTAGAAATCAGAAGACAAATGGATGCAGCAGCGTCTGCCGCAAAGCCCTGGTATTTTTCCAATTTTACCATATCCATTCCCATTTTCTTAATTATCCTGTAACCGCCTATTGAAGTCCCGGCAGACATAATAATTGAACAAAGAAACATTACCCATACAGGTATGGTAATACCATTATTAATAGTATTGCTTGTAAAGCCGGAATATATAAGGGCTGCGGCAAGAACTCCCATAAATTTCTGTCCATCCTGTGCGCCATGGCTGAATGCCATTGCAGCAGCAGAAATTACCTGGGCATAGCTGAAAAATATATTAGACTTAGCCCTTGAAGTATTCCTAAATAGGAAAACAACAGCCTTTGCTACTGCAAAACCTGCCATCAAACCAATAACAGAAGAAATCAGAAGTCCCTGTAAAACCTTTGTCCATGCTTCCCCGCTAACTTGCCCGATACCAACAGATGCTATTCCTGCCCCTGTAAGCCCTGCTATAAGGGCATGGCTTTCACTTGTAGGTATTCCAAATCTCCATGCAGTAACAGACCAAATAACAATTGACAACTGCGCTGCTCCAAGGGTAACAAGAGCTTCATTTCCTGGAGACAGCCTGATTATTGAACCGATTGTGTTTGCCACTGCCGTGCCCATTAACCAAACACCCAAAAAATTCATTATCGAAGCCAAAACCACAGATATGCGCGGCCTTAATACCCTCGTTGATACAACCGTTGCTATGGCATTCGGGGCATCAGTCCAACCATTTACAAAAATTGAAGCTCCAACGAGGATAAAAACAAAGACTAATCCTATGGTCATTATTTCATCTTTACCTTTCTGTATAAATTCCAGGTTTATCCACTTGATTATAATATACAATTAAATATATTTAATATACAAATAGATTGTAACATAAATTGCATAATTGTAACATAAATATTGCAGCTTCTTGATGCTTAGGTTAAAGCAGTTTTAAAGCAGTTTATATTTAATTTATTGTGCCGGTTTTATATCAAGGAGCTGGTAGCAGAATTCACTTTAGCCATGGTCCTTTTCATATAAACCGGCACATCAAGGTTTCTCTGTTAAGTTTAAATTTATCCAAACATAGAAAACTTAATAAAAAGTATTGCTGCAAGAGAAGACACAAGGGAAACTACCGTAATCTGGGTATTTATTGAAGGCCCTGCAGTGTCCTTGCAAGGGTCTCCTACTGTATCCCCGATGACGGCAGCTTTATGGGCGTCTGAACCTTTGCCGCCAAAAGCCCCTGCTTCAATATATTTCTTGGAATTATCCCACAATCCTCCGGCATTTGCCATTAACAGTGCCAACAAAAGACCTGACATAATATTTCCTGCAAGATAACCACCTATAGCATGGATACCTCCTATAAATCCAACTGCAAGTGTTACCAATATTGCTATCATACCTGCGGGGATAAGCTCTTTTAAGGCTCCTATAGTAGCAATATCTATACATTTATTATATTCCGGCTTAACATTGGGTTTTCCTTCCTTAAGTCCAGGAATACTGGAGAACTGCCTGTGAATTTCTGCAACCATACGTTGCGCATTTTTATCTACACCAAGCATAAGCATAGCCGAAAATACTGCCGGGATAGCAAGTCCCACCAATATACCAAAAAATACCAATGGGTTCATAATATCAAAGTTGATTGTTATTCCTGTTGCAGTCTCAACTATTTCCTGGTATGCACCTAATAAGGCAATAACAGTTAATCCTGCTGCTCCAATAGCAAATCCTTTTGTAACAGCTTTTACTGTATTGCCTGCTGAGTCCAGTTCATCAGTAATTCTTAATATATCGTCCCCCATTCCTGTCATTTCCGCAAGTCCTCTTGAATTGTCAACTACTGGTCCATAAGCGTCATTTGAAATAATCATACCCACTATGGACAACATACCCATAGCTGCCATGCTTATACCAAACATGGCATATCCCGGTCCAAGTGGTTCACAAAGTTTATAAGCAGCTAAAGCTGAAACACCTATGCCTATGAGCGCCGGGAATGAACTTAATAATCCATAACATAAACCGCTGATAATTGTAAAAGCAGGTCCTGTCGCTGAAGCCTTAGCAACATTCCTTACCGGTCTTTTATCATCAGACGTAAAATAATCGGAAGTAATCCCAATTATTACACCCACTACCAAACCTACCATTGTAGCAGCCCATATACGGATACTGTAATTAAATGCAAATGATACTATGGCAGTGAGTAATGCAAACACTACTGTAGTTATATAAGTACCTCTATTAAGGGCTTTGCCCGGATTTTTATCCTTTCCGATTTTTGAACTTATTACACCGAATATGGAAGACAGAAGTCCCAGGGCTCCATAGCAAAAAACAAGTTCCTGTTGCCCAAGCGATAAGCCTATAACAATTGCTGCAGCAATAGAAGCCACGTTAGAATCAAAAAGGTCTGCACCCATTCCTGCTACATCACCAACATTATCTCCAACATTGTCTGCTATCACTGCCGGATTTCTAGGGTCATCCTCAGGTATCCCCAACTCAACTTTTCCAACCAGGTCAGCACTTACATCAGCAGTTTTTGTATATATACCCCCACCGGCCTTGGCAAAAAGGGCCAGAGAACTTGCACCAAAACTAAACCCCAGTACAACTGTAGGATCTTCTGTAATAAGGAAAAGAATACCCGCTCCAAACAAGCTTGTTCCTACAACTGCCATTCCCATAACTGCTCCTCCTCTGAAACCTACAGAGAATGCAGGAGCTATACCCTTTTTGGCTGCAACTGCAGCTTTTACATTAGCAATAGTAGCCACATTAATACCAATTTTACCTGCAAGAGCGGATAATGCTGAACCAAGTATATAGGCAACAGCAGTTGAAACATTTTTTAAAGGGTTCTCACTGGTCCAAATTGGCTGTGGCAAAAAAAGCAGTATTATAACAGCAGCTATAGCGACAAATTTTGCCAGTATAGTATATTCCCTTCTTAAAAATGTATCTGCACCCTGTTTTATAAGAAGACCAATTTCTTCTATAGCCTTATCACCTTTAGGTTGTGAATTAACCCACCTGTATAAGTAACCGGCTACAGCAAAACCGAGTAATGAGACAAAAACAGCAATCAGTGCCCAATTCATTGAAAATCTACCTTCCTTTCATTTCCTTTCATTTTTTTAAATTATCTAACCTTTTCATTATTTTCATTAAATTATTTATCTAACTAATATTTCAATTATTTCAATTTAATATTTCAATAATAGTTAACCTTTTTCAGGGAACATTTTAATTAAAAGCTTTATTAATACAAAAATAAGTATTAAAACAGCAAAAACCCCGGCCATTCCTATAATCATAAGGAACAATGATTTTTGCAAATTCGTGCCGTTGACAAAATACTCAAACATATTCATTCCTTATAACCTCCTTTAACCCACTAGAAGCGGTACCAGTGCAAGAATTAATCCCCCTGCAATTATTGAGCCTAATTGCCCTGCCACATTGGCGCTAACTGCCTGCATGAGAACAAAATTTGTAGGGTCTTCCTTCTGGGCCATTTTCTGTATAACTCTTGCAGACATGGGAAAAGCTGATATTCCTGCAGCTCCAATCATCGGGTTTATTTTTTTTCTAAGGAAAATATTTAAGAATTTCGCAAACAAAACACCACCTGCAGTATCAAAGACAAACGCTCCCAATCCTGCAAGCAGAATTAACAAGGTTGTAGGCTGTAAAAAGTCTTCTGCTACCATAGTTGAGCCGATTGTAATCCCCAATAACAATGTCACGATATTGGCCAGTTCATTTTGAGCAGCTTTTGACAATCTTTCAAGAACTCCACTCTCTTTTATAAGGTTTCCAAACATCAGCAATCCAACCAGTGGAACACTGATGGGAGCCATTATGCCGGCAATAATAGTAACAAATATGGGGAACAAGATTTTAAGCGTTTTTGATACTTTTACGTCCTTGTAATCCATTCTTATCATGCGTTCCTTTTTTGTTGTAAGAAGCTTTATCACAGGCGGTTGGACTATAGGAACTAGGGACATGTACGAATATGCAGCTACAGTTATAGGCCCCAGGTATTTTTGGGCAAATTTCGTTGCAACAAAGATGGCAGTAGGACCATCAGCAGCACCTATAATGCCAACAGCAGAAGCCACTTTCAAATCATCTATGCCAAGCAACAACGCAATAACAATTGTTGCAAAAATACCAAACTGGGCTGCCGCCCCAAAGAACAGCATGGAAGGATTTGCAAAAAGTGGAGTAAAATCAATCATGGCACCAACTGCAATAAAAATAAGTACTGGGAAAAGTTCGGTTTTAATACCTGAATCCAGTAAAATTTTTAGTATACCCGGGGCGCCTTCGTAATCCAGCACCGTTGAAAGAGGTATATTTACAAGTATAGTACCAAAACCAATAGGCAGCAATAGCATTGGTTCATAATCTTTTTTTATTGCCAGGTAAATCAGCAGACCTCCAATAAAGTACATAATTATTTGTTTGTAAGTTAAATAAGAAAATCCAACAAATAGCTTGTCCATAATTACCCCCATCAAAAAACTTTATAAAATACCATATGCTATATGTTGTAATATTTGCTAATATATAGAAAATATTACCATTATAATATGCATACATATAATATGATGCCCTGTTAACACATACTATTTAACACATAATATGAAAAGCGTGATAAGCGTCGCATTGCGTTGTCAGACTTCGGACGCAAAAATCCTCACATATACCCACATATGCTCCGGTTTTTGCGCCTTGTCTTCCTAGCACTGCTCGCTTCTGACGCTTTTCATTGATGTTTGTGACCGGAGGTCATGGGAGTTAATATGAATTATCCTGCTTTTAATCTGGCTATATGAATATGTGCTCTTTGGATTTGATAATAAAGATTTATATGAGCTACAAAAAATGATATTTTAGAACTCAATATTATTTTAGATTGCAAATGATGAGGCAACACAAGTAGATTAATTATTATAGAACGCTGTTTTAATATATTGAATGTAAAGTCATTGGCTTTTACAGCCAAATTTTCGATACTATAATTGTCATAATAAGTGCTGAGTGAATAAGAAGTACCAATTGTGTGTATAGAAAAGAGAATACCGGTCATAGCTACTATTAATGTAAATATAACTAAAGTGCGAAACGGTATTTTCTTTGTTTTTATCACTTCACTAATACGCCTAACTTTCATAAATTTTAACCTCATTACTACAAAATTTAATCATATTATATTATAGCATAGTGTTTTTATAATACAATATGTATTTAAAATCGAGCGCATTTTCAAATTTTGAAGAAAATGCTGGAAGTAACATTGCGGAAAGTCTTATAGAGCCTGTTAATCCGACGAGGGATAAGCAAATCAACTGTATGAGCAAAATAATTACATTGAAATATTATTAAATTCTATTCAAATTATTTTGCGAGTTTGATTTGCCCCGAAGTGAATTTACAGGCTCTTAAGACTTGGAGCATTTAGTTACTGGAAGCATTTTCTTCATAAAAATAAAATGCGCCC
>JABUEW010000095.1 GCA_013314855.1 Bacillota bacterium
TCCGACGAGGGATAAGCAAATCAACTGTATGAGCAAAATAATTACATTGATGTGCTATTAAATTTTATTCAAATTATTTTGCGAGTTTGATTTGCCCCGAAGTGAATTTACAGGCTCTAGAGGCCTGAAGCACCGTTTCCGGAATATAATGGGTCATGGGAAGAAAATGCGCCCGTAATCAACACTTCTCATTGACTTTTAAAACACGGTTGGGTAAAATATAATCCATAATAAGGTTTTAAAAGGATGGAAAAAATGTACTTGGATAAAAAGAGTCCTATTCCTATTTACTGCCAGCTTAAAAACTTGATACTTAAAAAAATCCAGGACGGGGAATTTCCCCCAGGCAGCTTGATTCCTTCCGAACGCGATCTTGGAGAAAAACTCAATATAAGCCGCATGACAGTGAGGCAAGCGCTGAATCAGCTTGTGGCCGAAGGTGTTTTATACAGGGAAAAGGGCAAGGGTACCTTCGTATCCAAAGTAAAAATTGAACAGCGCAATATCATGAGCTTTTCTGAAATAGTAAGGAAAAAAGGCCTGGTGCCCACTACAAAAGTACTGCATTTCATTAAGCAGGAAGCAGGCGGGGAAATCGGAGGAATCCTGGGACTGGATGACAGGGAGATGATATATGTCGTCAAAAGGCTCAGACTGGCGAGCAATATTCCTGTCGGAATAGAAGAGGATTTCATACCGGAAAAGTATTGTCCGGATCTTGAGAAGTATGATTTGACAGCATCCCTGTACAAGCTCATCAAGGAAGAATATGGGTATGCCATCAGCTATATGGACAATGTTATCGAAGCATCCAAACCTTCCAGGGAGGAGAAGGAGCTTTTGAACATGCCGGCCAATGTGCCTGTTTTGAAAATAACAAGTGTAAATTTCGTAGAGTCCGATTTGAAGCTCTTCTACGAAAAGTCGATTTACCGCTCAGATGAATATAAGTACAATGTCAGGGTCTATGTAAATAAAAACATGGAATGAACCGTCGGAGTATATTCGGCGAGGAAAAAAATGATGACATAGTGTAAAGCAACTCTTGATTTTATGTTCCAACCTATGATAATATATAAGTATAGTGGTATATACCACTATACTTATATACCAAATCAGATATTTAAGGAGGTCATAACTAATGGCAGAAATCAAGGTTCCGTTTTACGGACATGTAAGACAGTATCTAAACATCAAAAGTGAAATCGATGCGAAAATGCAGGAAGTACTTATGAGTGGACAGTATGTACAGGGACCCATGCTCAAGAAGTTTGAGGCTGAGCTGGCAGCTTATGCCGGTTCGAAGTACGCTATCGGAGTCGGCAATGGTACCGACGCTCTCTGGTTAACATTTATGGCTTTAGGCTTAGGCCCAGGTGATGAGTTGATCACCAATGCCAATACCTTCTTTGCTACGGCAGAAGCAATGTGGATCGCCGGCTGCACTGCAGTGCTGGTCGACTGTGACGAGAATACACGCTGTATAAGCCCGGATGCAATACGTAAAGCCATCACAAAGCGTACAAAGGCCATCGTACCGGTACATCTGTACGGACAGTGCGCTCCAATGGATGAGATCCGTAAAATAGCCGATGAGTACGGTCTCTTCGTAGTTGAAGATAATGCACAGGCAATAGACGCTGCCGGTGACACCTTCAAGATAGGTGAACTCTCCGATGCAGTATGCACCAGCTTCATCACACAGAAAAATCTCGGTACCTTCGGCGACGGAGGCGCTATCTGGACCAATCACCAATACATCAATGACAGGGTACGCAAGTTGCGCAACCACGGTTCCAGCCAGCGCGACCATCACAGCTTCGGCTTCAACAGCCGCCTGGACGACCTGCATGCGGGTATCTTGAGCGCCAAACTCAAACATATAACCGAGTGGAGTAATATGCGTATCGCCATTGCCAAAAAGTATGATGAAGGATTGAAGGACTGCGATTTCATAACTTTACCTTATAGGCGTCCCGGCTACCGCCATGTATATCACCTGTATGTAATAGAAACCAAGGATGCCGCTGACCGTGACAGGCTTTTGAAATACCTTATTGATAACGGGGTCGATGCCAAGACCCATTATTCCATTCCAATACATAAACAGGAAGGCTTCCCGTGGGGTAAGGATGCACGCCTCTCCGGCCCGCTGACCAACGCCGAGAAGAATGCAGCCTCCTGCATATCCCTGCCTATGTTCCCTGAGCTGACAGATGAAGAAATCAAGTATACTATCGATGTTTTAAAAGCATGGAAGAAATAGGCCGAACAGGCTTACTCCTGACTTATTAAAATTTATTAGGGAGGATATTGATATGTGCGCGAAAAAATATTCTGTTGCCGTGCTGGGTGCGGGTAAAAGAGGAAAAATGCATGCAAAGCTTTTCCATCAGAATGAAAGGTTCGAGCTGGTGGGTCTTTGCGATATCGATACAGCCAGGCTGGATGCCGCTGCGGCGGAATGTGGGAACCCGGCACTTTACACCGATGTGAACAAAATGCTATCGGAAACAAAGCCGGACATATTCTGTTTCTGTACGCCGCCGGCAATACGCAAGAGCCTGTTCCAACTCGGAATCGACTATAAGGTCAAATTGATTGCATATGAAAAGCCGATGGCCACCAATTTCAATGAAGCCATGGAAATGACCGAAATGGCAAGGGCTGCCGGAATAAAGACTGTTATAAGCCATCAGCAAAAATACGGGGACCATTACCAGGCTGTCAAAAAGATTGTCGACAGCGGCAAGCTGGGCAGAATCCAGAGCATTTACGGGCATGTGTGGGGCTGGTACCTCCATATGGTTACCCATGTAATGGATTATTTGAGGTTCTACAACAACAATGCTGAAGCCGAATGGGTAATAGGCCAGATTCATGGCCGTGGAAAGCTGAGTGATAACCATCCGTCACCCGAATACGCAGGCGGTTTTATCCAGTTTTCGAACGGAGTTCGTGGTATAGTGGAGATCGGAGCGCTTTCGCCCGATGTTCCTGAAAGCGAATACCCCTGGCACAAGGGACGCTTTTGCGTACAGGGCACGAAAGGCTTTGCGGAGGTCATCATAGGCGCAGGCTGGAGAGCCTGTACGGAAGACGGCTACCAGGAGGGTCCGGGCTGCTTCAACTATGAAATTGACGGGGCACGTTATGTACAGGATATAGCATTGTGGCTTGACGGTGAAATTGAACACCCCTGTAACGGAGAGGATACCTTCAAAGGCTTCCAGATTGCAATGGGCCTGCTGCGGTCTGCAGTCGAGAGAAAGCTCATCAAGCTTCCCCTGGGACCGGGTGAAAATGAAATAGATGCAATAAAGCGCGTAATACCTGAATAAAACGAAAGAATTCAACACATACCATATATGGAGACATGTAAAAACAGCCCAAATCCGTAAAAATTGTAATGCCACAAAGGGGTGGAATACATGGTACAAATGTGGAATGAAATCTGGGAGCAACCTTTGGCATTGGAAAGGTGCCTTGAAAAAAACATGGGAGTTATAAAGGAAATTACCGATGCTATCGGTAAACAGGGTATTAGCCAGGTTGTCATAGCGGCCAGGGGAACTTCAGACCATGCAGCTGTATACGGGAAATACGTCATAGAACTCATGACACAAAAACCGGTGGCATTGGCCGCATCCTCGGTTTTTACGATATACAGGAAGAGCCTTGATTTGAAGAATAGCCTGGTGATAGGCATTTCCCAGTCAGGCAGGGCTGCGGATGTACTTGAAGTGATAAGGGGTGCAAATAGTTCGGGAGCAATAACGGTGGGTATAACAAATTACAGCGACTCCCCAATTGCCTCGGAATGCAGATTTCATTTGAATTGCGAGGCCGGAGTGGAAAGAAGCGTTGCCGCCACAAAAACCTTTACAACACAGATATTCCTGCTGGCGCAGCTGGCTGCAGAGTGGGGCGGGAACCGGGAGCTGAAGCAGGAGCTTGTACAATTGCCGGAAAGGCTTTCACACGTATTCGAGGTATCAAGAGTAATTGAGGATAGTGTTGCAAGGTATCGCTTTATGAATGAATGCTTCGTATTGGCAAGGGGTATCAATTATGCCGTTTCTCTGGAGGCTGCCCTGAAGATACAGGAAACTACATATGTCAGGGCAAAGGCCTTTGCCACTTCAGATTTCCAGCATGGACCCATTGCCATGCTCGAAAGGGATATACCGGTTATGATATTTGCACCGGACGGCCCGTCGCTGGGTGATGTGACCGAAATGATACAAAAGCTAAAACAGAACCAGATTGAAACTATTATAGTTTCAAACAATAAAAATGTGCTTGAGTTGGGAACCTGTGCTTTTAGAATTCCCGAGACCGATAACGATATGATATCCCCGTTTTTCAACGTAGTTGTCGCGCAGATGTTCGCATGCCAGCTGGCTCTTGTAAAGGGCCTGAACCCGGACAGCCCGCGTGGATTAAGTAAAGTTACAATAACAAAGTAAGTTCCTTTTGAATGGAGGAATTGATGTATGAAATCTTCAAATATTCAAATCAAACCTAAAATGATACCTATATTGGACAAGGATTTCCGTCCTGCTTCCCTGGAAAACCGCGCTTTTCTTAAAGCTGTTGAAGAGTCGGGTGAAGGCGTTCCACTTGCAATTGCCCTTGAGCGTGGGGATGGATTGATTTCCACCTACCGGACAAAGGTATTTTCGGAGGATTCCGCATATGCCGGGTTGAATATGTTTTATGTGGAACGCCTTGTAAAAACACTTTTATGGATACGCGGAGGATGGAAGATTATTATTGGAGGCCCCGGGAGTGTCGGAGATTACATCAGGAAGGCATATTCTGCCGGAGGAATAAGGGAATTTGACTCCAGGTTCATGAGCAGGGTATATGAAAAGCCTTTTACAGTAGAAGTTACGGAATATGACAGGGTACCTGAGTCGAAGGAGGATGCGAAGCCGGTAGGGCGCCACCTGAAAGGATGCCGCATAGGTTTTGATGCGGGGGGAAGCGATAGGAAGGTGTCCGCGGTAATCGACGGAGAAGCTGTTTTCAGTGAAGAGGTCATCTGGCACCCGAAACTTCACAGCGATCCGGATTATCACTACAACGAAATTCTAGCCGCCATGAAGTCTGCAGCAGCGCACATGCCGCGCGTGGATGCCATCGGGGTAAGTTCCGCCGGTATTTACATAAACAATAGAGTGATGGTGGCATCCCTGTTTATAAAGGTTCCTGAGGATCTGTTTGAAAAGAAGGTAAAGGACATTTACATCAATATAAGCAAAGAGATGGGTGGTGTTCCAATTGAAGTCGCCAATGATGGTGACGTGACAGCCCTTGCCGGGGCCATGGAGCTTAATGATACTAATGTGTTAGGCATAGCCATGGGTACAAGCGAAGCTGGAGGATACGTGGATTCGAACGGAAATATTACCGGCTGGCTGAATGAACTGGCTTTCGTTCCGGTGGATTATAATCCTGGCTCCATGGTGGACGAATGGTCGGGAGATTACGGATGCGGAGTGAAATATTTTTCACAGGATGCCGTAATCAAGCTGGCGCCTGCTGCAGGCATACTGCTTGACAGCAAGCTCTCTCCTGCCGAAAAGCTGAAAAGCGTCCAGGAGCTACTGGCAAAAGGCGATAATAGGGCAGTGAAAATATTTGAAACCATAGGGTGCTACCTGGGTTATGCCATAGCGCATTATGCCGATTTTTACGATCTTAAGCACCTTCTCATACTCGGACGTGTCACATCGGGCGAGGGAGGAAACATAATCCTCAGGGTTGCCCGTGAAGTGTTGAAGGAGGAGTTCCCGGAGCTGGAAGAAAAAATTAAAATACACCTGCCGGACGAATCAAGCCGGAGAGTAGGCCAGTCAATAGCTGCAGCCAGTCTGCCGGAAATAATTTAGGGATGGAGGGAATCGATTATGAAGTTCAGAAACGAGGGAGCGGAAGTTTTCATACCGGATAACAGGCCTGTGGATGAAGCCATGAGGAGGACCACTCATATGGCCATTTCCGCCCATCAGGACGATATAGAGATCATGGCCTATGATGGAATTCTAAAGTGCTTTGGAAGGGACGACCGGTGGTTCCTTGCCGTTGTTGTCACCAACGGAGCGGGAAGCCCGAGGGACGATCTGTATGCTTCCTATACCGATGAACAGATGCGCAAGATAAGAAAGCATGAACAAAAAAAGGCTGCTTTTGTCGGAGAGTATTCCGCCGCGGTTTTGCTGGATTATGCCAGTTCAGCAGTAAAAGATCCCAATAACCGCGATGTTGTAGATGAAATAAAGGAACTGGTTTTGGCTGCAAAGCCTGAAGTGATCTATACGCATAACCTGGCTGACAAACACGATACGCATGTAGGAGTGGCAGTCAAAGTGGTAAAGGCTCTGAGGGAGCTTCCCGAAGATGTCCTTCCTGAGAAGCTGTATGGCTGCGAAGTATGGAGAAATCTGGACTGGGTCAATGATGAGGAAAAAGTTGCGTTTGACGTCTCCGCCCATTCCAATATAGCGGCTGCCATCGTCGGGGTTTTCGACTCCCAGATATGCGGCGGCAAGAGATACGACCTTGCGACTGCCGGCAGAAGGCTTGCCAATGCCACCTATGCCGCGTCGCACGGGGTGGATACGGCTTCAGCCCTTATTTATGGCATGGACCTGACTCCGTTGATCAAGGATAAAAGCCTCGACGTATGTGAGTATGTGCTTGGTTATGTAGAAAGGTTCAAAAATGATGTAAGGCAAAGAGTCGAAAAGTGCATTTGAGTGACTTGCCGTTGGTTCAAATATACAAACATTGGATTTAATAAATTAGCATCCTAACTCATGACTTCAGTCATAAGTTAGGATGCTGCTACATATGTTACTCATTATTCATGCTTAAATGTTTTTGTTTTTCATTTAAATCCTGAAATATATTAATGGGCTTCTAAAATATCCTTTTCAAAATTGAGAATGTATACTATAATAAAACCATAAACCAACCGGAAAACTGTAATGGAAACTATAATCCGACTGGCGGATAGAGCGGGATGGGAAATAGATTTATGATTATTTTATGCTTGGAGGAATAACCTATGTTCAAGAACCATATTAAGGACAGTTTAAAGGTTTTGGGCAACTATGCCGCAGCGCTTTTGATTTATGTAATTTTGCTTTATACTTTTATTGCAATAACCGGCGATAATTTTACAAAGTGGCTCCCTTTATATTCATTTATTATATTTCTTTTAATGTCACTGATGTTATATACGGATTTATGGCGTTTGGCAGCAAAAGAAAAGCGACCGCAGTATAACTTAAATCCCTATCCTTTAAAAGGCCTCATCTTGGGTCTGATTGGGTCTTTACCATTGATTATTATAAAAATTATTGAGCACTTCATAACTTTTGAGGATGAAGTATTAAATAGATTAAAGGTAAGTATAGTAGATGGCGTGTTGTTAGGACCTCTGTATTTTTCCATCAGCTTACTTGGGAAGACAGCTGCAGCCTATATTATAGCCTTATTGATTGTTCCTTTGTTGTCTATGCTAGGTTATATGCTGGGCTACTATGGCATTCAATTAGGAAAGATTCTGGGGTTGAAAAAGGAAGTAGTTTATGAAAGGAAACAAGAGCTTTCGCCGTGGAATCCTGCAAGAAAAGATGTTGGTGAAAGAAAGAAGAAGAAAAAGAAAAAGGGGCATTAATTTAATTTTGGGCAAATATCCTTGCATATATTAAACCTGTCCCTGAATAATAATATAATAAAACAGAATTAAGGGATGGGGTTTTGTATGATAGTAATACTGAGAAAGAACAGTGTTGCATTGGTATGCCTTATTTTTACACTATTGTTGGCAATATATAGCTTGAATATTAATGTTGACGATAACCTGGCTTACAACCACAAGGGCGCTGAAATGCCGGAAGACAACAATATTGCAGTAATGAAGGAAGGCAGCGGACAAAAAACTGTAATTCTTGATCCCGGACATGGCGGTGAGGACCCTGGAGCAGTAAGTGACTACAGTGGTATGAAGGAAAAGGATCTGAACCTTAAAATTGCTTTTAAGGTCAAGGAAATGTTAGAGAAGGAAAATTACAAAGTTATTATGACCAGGACAGAAGATATACTCGAATATGAGGAAGGTACCACGGGTATTTACGAAAAAAGAAAACAGGATTTAATGAGAAGAAAAAAGATAATGGATGAAAGCGGGGCGGATATTGTTGTAAGTATACATTTAAATAAGTTTCCCGAGACACAGTATTATGGTGCTCAAGTGTTTTATCATCCTGACTCAAATGATAGTCTAAGGCTTGCAAATTGCATACAGAAAGCCCTCAAAGAACATGCTGATCCTACAAATAAAAGGGTGGCAATGGTAAAGGAGCCGCCAAAGGGGCAAAAACCAATAATAATTCTAAGGGACATCAAAACAACAACAGTAATAGTAGAATGCGGTTTTTTATCAAACCCTGATGAAGAAAGAAAACTCAGGACTGAAGAATACCAGATTAAAATTGCAGAAGCCATTAAAAAAGGTATAGTTGACTATTTTAAGGGGACAAATTAGCTGGAAGTGAACACTTATACTAAATGTAAAAAAAGCATTACAGTTTGAATTTTACCAATTTAAGTTGCGCTGTTCCGGATACACTAATTCGAATCATAAACACACAAATCGAATAATCGAATTGTAAAGTTGACAAAAAAATAACAACAGTGATATAATCTCAATACGCCGTACAACCTCAAAATTCCGTAGATAACCTCCTGCTGCTATTTTGTAAGGGACTTAAATACATAAAATATAGTGGGGGATAATATACAAGAAGGAGGAAACCAATGGGTTTAAACAAAAAAATATCAATTGCAGTGATAAGACGTTTGCCCAGGTATTACAGGTATTTATCCGATTTATTAAGAATGGATATAACTCGAATATCTTCGAAGGAATTGAGCGAGAGAATGGGGATAACTGCATCGCAAATCCGGCAGGATTTGAATTGTTTTGGCGGGTTTGGACAACAGGGGTACGGATATAATGTGGAATCCTTATACAGAGAAATTGGAAATATCCTGGGAGTGAATAACAATTATCAAACAATTATAATTGGCGCAGGTAATATGGGCCAGGCATTAGCCAACTATGAGAATTTTGAAAAACGGGGATTTAAACTGATAGGAATCTTTGACATTAACATGCAAATAATCGGGAAAAAAATAAGAAATGTAGAAATTATGCACATGAATGAGTTGGATAATTTTGTAAAAAACAATCGGGTAGATATAGCAATACTTACCGTTCCATATCAGAATATTCCTGAAGTAGCAGAAAAAGTTGCCTCTCTTGGAATAAAAGGTCTCTGGAACTTTTCCGCAATGGACTTGAAACTGCCTTATGATGACATAATTATTGAGAATGTCCATTTAAGCGATAGCCTTATGGTTTTAGGATATAAGTTAAATGAGAGAAGAAAGGCTGAAGAAGCTAAGAAAAACATGCCTGATGAAAGCAAAAAGAACAAATGAAAATTTATTTTTATGTAAATGTGCTATATGCGTTTGTATACCTTATAACCTGCAGCGTATAGCAGATTAAATGCACTATTCAAGCTTTCATTATCATGCAGGGAGATAATTAGGCATCCTTGCTCAAACTCTCTGCTATGGGATACGTTGATGTTTTTAATATTAATGTTATTTTTCCCAAGTATAGTGGCAATTTCTCCAATTATACCCGGTTTATCAACTACATCAACAGTAAGTTGGTAAACGGGGCTAATTGGTCCCTTCTTCCCTTCGGCAAAAGTGTTCCTATAGTTTTTTGCAGATTCAAAAAAACTATAGATTTCTTTCTCCCGCTCTTCTTTAATACATTGTAAAATATTTGACAAGTTACTTATAAAAACATTAAGGATATCTTCTACTTGTTGTTTATTACTAAGAATAATACTTTGCCACATTTCAGGGTTAGAAGAGGCAATTCTCGTAATATCCTTAAAACCTCCTGCGGCCAACATTTGCATTTTTCCATCGGGAAAGTCTATTTCTTTAATTAAATTTACCAAAGCAGATGCTATAATATGGGGGACATGGCTTATACCTGCTGTTGCCCTGTCATGGACCAGAGCATCAACTACTACGGGTATTCCTCCAATACCTTTAATAAGCTCTATCATAAAACTTAAAGATTCATCACTGGTACTTTTAGAAGGAGTTAAAACATAATAGGCATTTTCAAAAAGATGAGAAAAACTCGAAGCATAGCCGGTTTTCTCTGTACCAGCCATGGGATGTCCACCAATAAAACATGGAGGGTCGGAAAGATTATTTATATAGCTTATAATCTCACTCTTTGTACTTCCGACATCTGTAACTATACACCTGGGTTTTGTTTTTTTATAAAGCTTTTTAATATATTCAATAGTTGACTTTACAGGAGTACATATAAAGATGACGTCGGAATTCCAAACGTACTCATTCACTTCAGTAAACCCACGGGAAATATTGCCGTCTTTTAACGCCTGGTTTATGGAATCTGTATTTTTGTCAACAGCTGTAATGTCTTGAATATTAAGACGCTGGCAGAATGCCCTGGCAAGAGACCCTCCTATTAATCCCAATCCAATTATGGAGAATTTTTTATTCATCATATTATACTTCACATTCCTTATCATACTTAAATTCTCTTCCTATTATAGGTGCAATTTTATATATATCCTTGCACAAATCATCAAAATCTTCGGGGGTAAGTTGCTGTGATGCGTCGGATAAGGCACACATAGGATTGGGGTGAACTTCAACTATAAGTCCATCCGCACCTGCTGCAATTGCAGCTTTGGAAAGGGGTTTCACGTATTGCGACTTACCTGCTGCATGACTGGGATCCACTATTATGGGGAGATGGCTTAAATTTTTTATTACCGGGACTGCACTTATATCAAGGGTATTTCTTGTGGCGGTTTCAAAGGTCCTTATTCCTCTTTCGCACAGTACAACATTATAGTTACCTTCACTCATAATATATTCAGCAGCATTAAGCCATTCTTCAATAGTTGTTGAAGGACCGCGTTTGTAGAGGACAGGTTTTTTTGAACGGCCTATTTCTCTAAGAAGCTGGAAGTTCTGGGCATTTCTTGCACCTATTTGTACCATATCCACATATTTTTCAGCAATTTCCAGAGACCTTTCGCTAGTCACTTCACTTATTATTAATAGGCCTGTGGCCTCTTTAGCTTCTTTTAGCATTTTTAAACCTTCTTCTTCAAGACCTTGGAAAGCGTAGGGTGAAGTCCTTGGTTTAAAAGCCCCTCCCCTCAAAAACTTTGCTCCTGACTTTTTTATGGCTAAAGCAGCCTCCATTATCTGTTGGCGATTTTCAACAGCGCAGGGACCGGCCATTAATATAAGCTCTTTACTGCCAATTTTGACACCATTTATGTCTATTATACTTGGTTCCGGATGGAATGTTTTACTGGCTAACTTATACGGTTCAACTATAGGAACGAGTTTTTCAACTCCCGGCATTAGATCTATAGGTATATCTTTCAATAGTCTTTTATCTCCAATAACACCTATTATTGTCCTCTCGGTTCCTTTTGAAATATGAACGCCCAGACCAAGCGATTCAAGGATTCTGGATATATTCTGTATATCCTTATCCTGGGAATCAGGTTTCATTACAATTATCATGCTATAATCCTTCCTTTCTACATAATACTTAAACAACCTGTACTAAAAGTACAGAGATTGGTATTTCGACTAAAAGCCAACTGCCATATTACCATACTACCAAACTACAATAAATATATAACCATAACATTGAAAACATATATTTAATTTAATAACATATTATTTAATTATTATTTTTACTTTACAACGCAATTTTAAGAATGTCAAGATTATAGGATTGGTAAAAAAAGGTTTTTCAAAAAATACTATTCAAAATTAGAAATTGTATGTTATAATAAAATGGCTGTTAAGGGTTGGTATTGAAAAAAAGAATATTCGGGCATTGTTGTTATATTATTGTATATAATTTGGGTAACATATTAGTAAATAAAGCGCAAAATTAATTATATTATATTATGGCATGATAATACATAATTAAGGGGGAGAGTTTATTATTATGAAAGATTATACTGTTGGAAAACTACGAAATGTTTGTTTACTTGGCCATGGCGGATCAGGTAAGACTACACTGGCTGAAGCAATGCTTTTTAATACAGGTGTGTTGGACAGGTTTGGTAGAGTACCTGATGGGACAACTACAACTGATTTTGACCCGGAAGAGATTAAAAGGAAATTTTCTATCAATACTGCCATAGCTCCTTGCGAGTGGAAAGAGCATAAGATTAATGTAATTGATACTCCCGGATTTTTTGACTTTGTAGGAGAATTAAAACAGGGTTTGAGAGTTGCAGAAAGTGTGATAATTCTTGTCCCCGGCAAGGGAGGAGTAGCTGTGGGTACTGAAAAATCGTGGCAATATGCTAACGAGCAGGGTGTATCTAAAATATTTTTTATAAGCAAGCTGGATGAAGAAAACGCCAACTATTTTGAAGTTTATGACCAATTGGTCCAAACTTTCGGTAACAAAGTTATAGCTTTTCAAATACCTATTATTGAAAATGAGAAGTTTACAGGTATTGTTGATATAGTTAACATGAAAGCAAAAAGAATTGAAAAGGATAAAATAGTTGAAACCGACATTCCGTCGGGGCTAAGCAGCAAAGCGGATGAGTTGAGGGAGGCCTTAAAAGAGGCAGTAGCTGAGACTGATGAAGAACTTATGGAAAAATATTTTTCGGGAGAAGAATTTACCCAGGATGAAATTACAAAGGGTTTACGCCTTGGAATATTAGATGGCTCAATAGTACCTGTTTTATGCGGTTCAGCAATAAATAATTTTGGTGTTAAGCTTCTTATGGATGCAGTTATTGACTATTTGCCTTCACCTGCCGATTTATCTACTGTAAAAGCAAAAAAGGCAGGCAGTGATGAGACTGTTGAACTGAGAATTGCAGAAGATGAATCTTTTTCAGCATTAGTATTTAAGACAATCGCAGATCCCTTTGTAGGGAAAATAACATTGTTCAGGGTATATACAGGTACTTTAACTCCTGATACTGTTGTATATAATTCTACAACAGAAAAAACTGAAAAAATCGGGCAGGTATTTATTTTAAGGGGTAAAAAGCAGATACCTGTAGATAAGCTTGTTGCAGGGGATATCGGTGGTGTTGCTAAATTACAAAACACAAACACTAATGACACATTATCCGATACGTCAAAACCTGTTCTTCTTGATAAAATTGTTTTCCCCGAACCTTCTATTACACTTGCTGTTGAGCCAAAATCCAAAGGAGACGAAGAAAAGATAAGCCAGGGCTTACAAAGGCTGCAGGAAGAAGACCAAACTTTTAAAGTTACTATAAATAACGAAACACGTCAGACACTAATTTCCGGGGTAGGAGAACAACATCTTGACGTTATAATAAGCAAATTAAAATCTAAATTTGGTGTTTCAGTGAACTTGACAGATCCAAAGATACCATATAGAGAGACTATTAGAAAAAAAGTCAAGGCCGAAGGGAAACATAAAAAACAGACAGGCGGTCATGGGCAATATGGCCATGTATGGATTGAGTTTGAGCCTGGGGAAACTGAAGATCTTACATTTGAAGAAAAGATATTTGGCGGTGCAGTCCCGAGGCAGTATTTTCCTGCTGTAGAAAAGGGGCTTCGCGAAAGTATAAGAAGGGGAGTATTGGCAGGATATCCTGTTGTTAACCTTAAAGCAACCCTTGTCGACGGTTCATTCCATCCTGTAGACTCTTCTGAGATGGCTTTTAAGATTGCTGCAAGCCTGGCATATAAAAAAGGATTGGAAGAAGCTTCTCCTGTACTTCTTGAGCCTATTATGCATGTTGAAGTATTTGTTCCTGAAAACTATATGGGAGACATAATCGGGGATTTGAATAAACGCAGGGGAAGAATTCTGGGGATGAACCCACAGCATGACGGGACACAGCAGATAGTGGCGGAAGTACCACAGGCTGAAATGTTCAAATATGCCACTGATTTGAGGTCCATGACCCAGGGAAGAGGATACTTTAAGGAATGGTTTGAAAGATATGAGGAAGTGCCTCCTATAATAAGCCAGAAGATAATCGAGGAATCCAGAAAGACAATGACTGATGAAGACGAAGGGGAATAAAGGATTAATTATAAAAAGTTAAGTAAATTCAAGTGCCATTTAAATGTAACATTTAAGTGGCATTTTTTCTGCCTTACCAGCAGGGTAGATGCGGTAGTCATCAAGGTTTTTGAGCATTATTACGAAGTGGCTTTAAGGACTTTTGAAGAAAACAATGGACTGATAGACGTGTTTTTCTTCGGGAATGATTTCGGTTCATATATGTTTAAAATAGGTTATTTGCTTATTGACATAAGTTAATTTCCGTATTAAAATTTAAAAGGAATTATTGGGCATTAGCTAATAATAAGATGTAACTGATTAAATTTTTTAATGCATTATTTTTTTTTGAATAAAATGATAATGATTATCAATTTCCTTGCAAAGGAGTATGGATATTATGCAAAAAAGAAGGTTGGCACTTTCTATGATGAAAAATTTACAGTCAGGCATAGTTGTAGCAATCAATGGAGGTGGAGGGATGCATGCAAGGCTTGAAGCTCTGGGCATTCGTGTAGGGTCAAGAATCAAAAAGAAAAGTGCGCTGATTGGATTCGGTCCTGTTATAGTTTCAGTAGGAAATACTGAAATTGCCATAGGGTACGGAATGGCTTCGAGAATTTTTGTGGAGGTGGATGATCAGTGAAGATTCTTCTTATAGGTAATCCCAATGTGGGGAAAAGTGCCATATTTAGCCATCTTACAGGAGTGAGTGTTACAACATCAAATTATCCGGGTACTACAGTGCAATATACAAAGGGATATTTAACATATAATGGGAGGAAATATGAGGTTATTGATGTCCCAGGAACATACCGGCTTGATCCTGAAGCCGAGTCTGAAAAAGTTGCAGCAGACATGATAGAAGCAGGAGATGTTTTGGTAAACGTAATTGATTCAACAAATCTTGAGAGAAACTTAAACCTTACATTTCAATTGATGGAATACAGCAAACCGATGATATTAGTTCTTAACATGTGGGATGATGCTAAACATAAAGGTATAGAAATAGATGTAGGTAAACTGGAAAAACTTCTTAAAATTCCTATCATTACGACTAATGGTCTTACAGGTGAAGGGCTTAATATTCTTCCTGAAAAATGCATAAATGCGCAGCAGGTCCAATGGCCTAGGCTTTCTGTGTCTCAGAGATGGGAAACAATCGGGAGCATTGTAGCTGAGGTACAGAACCTTTCACACAGGCACCATACCTTTATTGAAAGGCTGCAGGACTTATCCATTCATCCTTTTTTTGGCCTTCCTATTGCACTTGCTTTGCTTTACTTTGCATTCAAGCTTATTATTACAGTAGGTGAGTTTTTAATTGAATATACAACCAGGTTATTTAATTTTGCTTATACCCCTTTTATTCTATGGTTTAGCAGGTTATTGGGCGGACAAGGAGCAATCCATTCCCTTCTTATAGGTGAGTTAAACGGCAATCAAATTGATTATGAAGGAGCTATGGGAGTTTTAACAACAGGAGTGTTTGTGGCATTAGGTATTGTTCTGCCTTACATAGTTCTCTTTTACCTGGTGTTCGGATTCCTTGAAGACCTGGGTTATCTACCGAGGGTTGCTATAATCCTGGATAGATTGTTGCATAAAATAGGTTTGCACGGCTATTCGGTTATACCGATGTTTTTAGCCTGCGGCTGTAATGTTCCTGGAGTATTGGCTGTAAGGAATCTTGAAACAAGGAGGGAGCGCTTTATTACGGCGGTTATAACATGTACAACCATCCCTTGCATGGCACAGACTTCCTTGATTGCGAAAGCTGTTGGAGAACGTGGAGGAGTCTACATCGCACTGACTTTCATGACTTTGCTAAGCGTGTGGGCTATATTGGGCATGTTTTTAAAAGAAACAGTAAAAGGATATGACAAGTTTTTTGTTATGTAAAGTTTTCGTCGGGAAGTCCAAGAATTTTAAGGGTTTTTAATAAAAATCTTTACATAAAAATACAATCTAAATTCAATGAAAGACAGATTTGATATATACT